>NZ_JAFENV010000006.1:0-51355 GCF_016892225.1 Staphylococcus sp. GDY8P47P
CACAATTATACGGACTTTATCGAAATCTCTCAAGTAATTTTTTTAATATTGGCTTATTTAATACCTCAACTATTCATAATATTTATTAAATTTAAAAAAGGGGAGAAACATGTTAGAATTTAAAGATATTTCAAAAAAGTATCATAAAAAAGCAATTTTAGAAAATATAAATTTCAAAATATGTAAAGGTGAAAAAGTCGGTTTGCTTGGTACTAATGGGGCAGGTAAAACTACTTTAATGAAGCTAATTGCTAAATCTCAGTTGCCTACCCAAGGTCATATTTTTTATAATGGCATTGATATAAATAGTAAATATAACGTCTTAAATGCTTTTGCATTTATGATTAATCAAATCTATTTCCCTGAAATTAGCGCCAGAAAAAATTTAGAATATTACTTAGAAATTAATAATAAAACAGAATATTCTAAAGATATAAGTAAAATTTTAAATCTAGTTGCTCTAGAAGATAACTCGAAGAAAGTAAAATACTTTTCATATGGTATGAAACAGCGATTATGTTTGGCGTTATGTTTAATAATCAAACCAAAAGTTGCTATTTTAGATGAACCATTTTTAGGTTTAGATCCTATTGGAGTACAAAAATTAATAACAATAATCGAACAATTTTCTAAAGAGAATGACACAATTTTTTTAATATCTAGTCATCAATTAAAAGAATTAGAAGGATTGTGCACAAGGTTTTTATTATTAAATAAACGAAAGATTACAGAAATAGATGTTAAAGAACAAAACAATATTATAAAATTGAAATTTAAAAAAACAATTAACAATATTGACAATTTACTTTCTAAGTTCTCATTTATTGAAAAAATCGACTTAAATATTGTCACTATAAAAAATGAGAACGATAACTTGTCTAAATTACTTGTAGAGTTAAGTGATAATTCTTTATTAGAAGTTATACATAACTCACATGATTTAGAATCATATTTTTATCAAGAGTAGGTATTACTAATGTTTAAATTTATATTCATGTATGTTTTTAAGATACGCGCCACATGGTTACTTTTAATTTTAGGTCTCTATCCTTTATTAATATTTTTAGCACAATTTTTAAATAGTAATTTCTTATCACTCTCAGCTAGTCAAGCTGGTAGTGTAAGCTTTTTGGAAACCTTTATTGCGATATATGATACCCAGCAAAAGTCAATGCTATCATTAATAATAGTTGCTTATTTAGCATCAATATTATTCTATAATGAAATTAGTACTAGTCGTCTTCTTTTTTTCAAAGATCAGAATAGAAATAAAATTTTTAATAATAAATTTTTATCAATCATTATAGTTTATATTACTTTTCTAATTATATTATGTGTATCCTCAATAATTGTTTATTTATATTTTGTGAATAATCATGATTATTCATCACATTCTTTATTATTAAAAGATACTAAATATAATCATTATCTAATGACAAATTTGATAGGCTTATTTTTTACCGATGCTATTTTAATATTTTTATCACTTATTGCATCTATACGTTTTAATACTGGAGTAACTATTATTACTTTAATTACAGGATTTATTCTCATAAAAGTTACAGACAGTATTGATAAAATTAAGCTTTTCCCTTCTAATTTTATCAAATTAGATAGTAATATTAGCTTTTCGCAAAATTTATTAATAATGAGTGTAATTACTTTAGTATACATAATAGTTATATATCTTGTATCAAAACTTATTTTTAAAAAATTACAATATTAGTATATATATAATAGAATTAATTATTAAGATATTAAAAACCTACGTAGCAAAATTTATAAAGTCTACGTAGGTTTTAAGTTTAAATTTTCTTTTAACATTCTTTAGAATTATTTTTTTAAATTGGTAATTGTTATTTAGTATCGTTAATAATCAATTGACGTAATGATTGGCGTTTAATAACTTCACGTGCTTTACCATCTTTTAAGAAAAACACAGGTGGTTTCTGCATTTGATTGTAATTAGAAGCCATTGAGTAATGATATGCTCCTGTAGAAAGAATCGCTAGGTAATCACCACGTTGAACAGAAGAAGGGAGTTTCGCATTGCGAATAATAATATCGCCTGATTCACATAATTTACCAGCAATCGTTACCGTATCATCAGCTTCTTCATGACGATTCACTAATAACGCTTGATATTTCGCATCGTATAAAGCTGTTCTAATATGATCACTCATACCGCCATCAATCGATACATATTTATTCACATTAGGAATTTCTTTAATTGTGCCAACTTCATATAATGTTATACCAGCTTCACCAACGATTGAACGACCAGGTTCAATACCTATTTCTGGCACTTCATAATTCAATTTATCAGTTTCCGCTTTAATTGCGTTAGTTATTTCTGAGATGCCTTCCTCAATAGGGAAGCTAACATCACCTTCAATATATTTAATACCAAAACCTCCATCGATATTAAGCAGCTCAATTTTAATATCATTGTCAGATAACCAATTTAGTACTATTTTAGCAGTTTCAATCATTGCTTCAGTACCCTCGATTTGAGAACCGATATGGAAGTGAACGCCTTTTAAATGTAAACGTTTTGAATCACGCACTTTATTAACCGCTTCGATAGCCAAACCATGACGAATAGATAAACCGAATTTACTATCTTCTTGTCCAGTTTGAATAAACTCATGTGTATGCGCTTCAACACCTGGATTAACACGTATAACTACATTCACCGAATCACTTGCGTATTTATCGATTAATTCAATTTCTTCAAGTGAATCGATGACGAAGTAACCAACGCCATTTTCTAGAGCATATTGAATCTCATGTTTTGTTTTATTGTTACCATGGAAGTGAATTTTACTAGGATCAAATTTCGCCTCTAATGCAGTATATAATTCACCCTCAGATACTACATCTAATTGTAAATCCTCTTCTTGTACTAATTTAACCATTTGTATACAAGTGAAAGCTTTAGATGCATAAGAAATATTATATTTCAAACCACTTTCTTGAAAAGCTTTATGGTATCTACGCATTTGATTGCGGATTTCATCTTCATCATAAACAATAGTAGGGGTACCAAAGCTTTGAGCAAGCGTCTTTAAACTTGTGCCTGCCATTGTTAATTCACCATAATCATTATATTTTACTGCCATTTTATCTATACTCCTTTATGAGAGAATCATGATTCATCGCACTAAGTTGTTCTGAGTTAGCGCCAACACCTTTGAATGTATATTCATCAATGCGTATATCGTCATTATATAATATCACTTCATCTTGTGCATCGACTTCATCATCGACTTCCACAAACATATGACTCATCATTAATGCACGAATAGGGTAACGCTTACCATTAATTAATGCGTCATGTTTAGCTCTCGATTTAAGGATACCATCACCATAACCGATGTCTACAACTGCTAATCGTGTGTGATCACGAGTCGCTTCGAATGCGAAACTATACCCACAATAATCTCCAGCATTAACTTCACGCACTTGAATCACATTACCTTTAACAGTCAGTGATTGCTTAATAATCTGTGTGCCTAATCGGCTATAAGGACGAGAACCATATAACGCGATGCCTACACGTGCATGGGTATGTTGCGGTAATAGTATTTGACCTTCACGATAATAGCTTGCACTATTTTGCGCATGAATGAAATCAAACTGATAACCATCTTTTAACAATGCATTCACCACATTTATCCAAGCCTCTCGCTCTACACCATACTCTGGAACATCAAATTCATCCGCATAACCAAAGTGGGTCCATACGCCACTAATAATCATTTTATCTTCGTTTGTATTCGCTAGATGGTCTTCAATAACTTCTTTAATTTCTTCTAATGTTTTGAATCCAGAACGGTGAAGTAAATTCTCATATTCGAGATGCACTTTGATACCACTTAAATCATTCTTATATTTATAATAGTACGCTAATGACGGTAAGGTCATTTGAATTTGATATTTTCTTACTTTTTCAAAATCATAAACTGCGTTCATCAAGAATATCGTGGCATTAGGTGCTAATTCGCGTACTTTAATGGCTTCTTTCAAAGAAGTAGTGCTAAATGTATGGATTCCTGCTTTTAAAAAAGAGGTAACAGCAAACGCCAAACCATAATGATAAGCGTTGTTCTTCACTACAGCCATTATTGAATTATCATTTTTAACTTGAATAGCATTTTGTAAAAACGCTTCTTTATCGACGGACCATATTGCTGTCAATGTGAATTACTCCTCTCCATAATGCATTAACAATTGTTCATAATAATTTGCCACATCAATTAATACTTTTTCATCAAAATTTAAATGAGAGGTATGAAGGCCAGTTACAAAACCTTTGTCTTCGTTACGTGTACCTACGAATGCAAAGTAAGCAGGCGCAAGTTGTTGGCCATAGAAACTAAAGTCTTCACCAAATAAGAAAGGTAGGGGCTTATCTATTACTTCTAGATTCGCAGCATTAATTGCTTGTTCTACACTTGCACGTAGTTTAGGACTGTTCATCGTAGGAGGATAGCCTTCTTCAAATTTCACTTCACATTCTACGTTAAATAATAAACTTACACTTTCAGCAATTTTATGCATTTGAGTTTTAACTACATTTAAATCATTAGGGTCATACGTTCTAATTGTACCTTCTAAATATCCGTGGCTAGCTACTGTATTTATTGCCTCACCAGCTTCAAAATGTCCCATATGAACAATGTTTCGTTTCAATCCGTTAAGATGATACTGTTGTATCTGACCAACTTGATTTAGAACATGTAATAGCGCTTCGCCACAAGAATGACCTTGTTCTTTATCCGCAACATGACTAGATAGCCCTTTTAAAAAGAAACGATACTCAGTTGCACTGGCTGTAATTTCTTCATCGCGGATTACAACTTGTCCTTCATCTGCAAATGGATTAACATGAATGCCAAAAACGGCTTCTATTGGATAATTATTAAACGCGCCTGCTTTAATTAAGCGATTCGCACCGCCGCCAGTTTCTTCAGCAGGTTGGAATATAAATACAACATTATGCGGTAGTGTCCCTTTATCAAACATCTCTTTACAACGTTTAACAAATAACATTAATGCCGTTGTATGACCGTCATGGCCGCACGCATGCATCACGTTGTCTGTTTGACTACGATAGTCAACATCATTTTCTTCAAAAATAGGTAACGCATCAATATCTGCTCGAAATGCAACGGTATGATCACTATTACCTTTTAAATAAGCAATTGCACCTGTTTCAAGCGGTCTCTCATAAGAAACCCCTAAGTCATCTAAAAAATGTGTAATGTATTCTGTTGTCTCAAACTCATGTAGACTTAATTCTGGATGTTGATGTAAATGTCTTCTATGTTTCGTTACAAACTCTAATTCGCTCATCATATCATTCCTTTGTTTACTATATTCGTCTTATCATTATTGTAACTTATTTCATCTTTTTATGTATGGTGTGATTGTAATTTAAAATATGATTAAAGTGTGAGAATAGAGAAAGAATAACCCGTCATACTAGCGCGTCATCACTCTCGAGAATAACTAAAACTGAGAAGAGCTTATGTTAAGCGCCTTCTCAGTTCAGTCAGCTATTACAATCATGCATTATAGCCATAAAATAATAAATTGTGCCACAGACACTTATCAAATACATATCGCATTAGTCATTCAATTTTCTTAATGCTGAAACGATTTCACGTTTAGAATCTTCAACTTCAGAAGTTTGTTTAATGACTTTGGCTGGTGTACCAGCAACAACTGCACCAGCTGGAACGTCTTGAGTGACAATAGCACCAGCAGCAACAATTGCACCTTCACCAACATGAACGCCTTCTAAGATAACCGCATTCGCACCGATTAACACATTATCTTCAATGATTACTGGAGAGGCGCTAGGGGGTTCAATAACACCTGCTAACACAGCACCAGCACCTACATGTACATTTTTACCAGTAGTAGCACGACCACCAAGTGTTGCATTCATATCAATCATAGTGCCTTCGCCAACAACTGCACCAATATTTATCGTTGCACCCATCATTACAACAGCGCCATCTTTGATAATTGCTTGTTCTCGAATGAATGCACCTGGCTCAATACGCGCATTCGTATTCGTTAAATCTTTAAGCGGAATAGCTGAATTTCGACGATCCATTTCAATTTCTAACTTCGTAATTACAGATTGATTTGCTTCATAGAATGTCTTCCAATCATCTGCTTCACAAAAAACAACTTTAGAATCGTCAGAACCAAATACTTTAAAAGATTCTGGGAAGGTAACACCATCAAAATGTCCATTGGCATATACTTTTAATGGTGTGGATTTTTTAGCATCACTGATATATTGAATAATTTCTTCAGCTGATAAGTGTTGTACCATAATTGAACTCTCCTTAATAATAGATAGAATTTTATATTTTATAAATTATCAAACGTGTAATAACCATTAGATTGATTTATTAATTTTTCTGCGGCAGTAATGGCACCGTTAGCAAAGATATCCTTTGACTGTGCTTTATGCGTAATTGTAATGGTTTCGTCTATTCCAGCAAATAACACGTCATGTTCACCAACTATAGTGCCACCTCGAATAGAGTGAATACCAATTTCATCTTTACTGCGTTGTTCAGTGCGCTCATGACGATCATATACAGGTGTACTGTTTTGACGTAAGTCTTTGATGACGTCATATAATTTAACTAATGTGCCACTAGGGGCATCTACTTTTTTATTATGATGTGCTTCAGTCAACTCAATATCAAAATCTTGTAAAAGCGGCACTGCAGCTTCTAATATTTTAGTTAATGCATGCACACCATAACTCATATTTGCACTAAAGAAGACAGGCATGCTTTGACCTAATTCATTTAACTTTTCAACTATTTTTTCCTTTTCACCAGTAGTAGCTACCACTAAAGGCAATTGAAATTGCTCATCAAGTAGAGGTAATAATAGATTAGGATTTGAAAAGTCTATAGCCACATCCGCTTCATTTTGCGCATCAGCAATATGACTGTAATGCGTATATGGCGTTGTTTCATTGTTTTGTGGCGCTATAACACCGATAATTTCATGACCTTTGTCTTCTGCCAAACGTGCCACTCTCTGATTCATTGCGCCATAACCTATAAGTAATATTTTCATTAAAGTTCACCTGCTTTAAATTGTTGAAATGCGTCAATTAATACTTTAGCATCTTCTACTTCTAAAGGAATCAGTGGTAAACGTAATTCATAATCTCCGAATCCTAGATAACTCGTTAACGCTTTAATCGGAATAGGGTTAACATCAACAGATAATGCACTTAATAATTTACCAATCGGTTCAAAATCTTTTGAAATATCTTCTCCACGTTGTTTCGCATCGTATAATGCTTGGAATTCTCTAGGAATAGCATTACCAATAACCGATATAACACCATTGCCACCTCTATTATAGAAGTCAACAACATTGTCATCATTACCGCTATACAATGCAAAAGTTTCTTGATCAATACGACGTTTTACATCTTCATAATAATCAAAATCATTTGTAGCATCTTTAATTGCAACAATGTATTGATTATGACTTAATGTTTCAACCGTTTCTGGTTCAATCGTCATATTTGTTCGAGAAGGTACATTATAAAGTACTACAGGTAATTTAACTTCATTTGCAATCGTTTCAAAGTGTTTAATTAATCCACGTTGATTCGTTTTGTTGTAGTAGGGTGTAATCAGCATAATTGCATCCGCACCAAGTGCTTTTGCGCGTAGTGATGCTTGAATAGATTTGGCAGTATTATTAGTACCTGTACCTGCGATAATTGTCACACGATGATTGACTTGTTGAATCACTGATTCTAGAATATGCGCTTTCTCTTCTTCAGTTAAAGTAGGGCTTTCAGCTGTAGTTCCATTAACAATAATAGCTTTTACACCATTTTCTAAAAGGAAATCTACGTGTCTCTCTAATGCATTATAATCAACTTCATTATTTTTGAATGGGGTAGCAAGTGCTACACCTACACCTTCGAATAAATGTGGCATATTATCTAGCTCCTTTTAAATTGATTACTTGCTCTAATACTTGCACGGCATTCAAGGCTGCACCTTTCAATAAATTGTCTGACGTACACCATACGTGGAACGTATTATCCAATGAGTCATCTCTACGAATACGACCAACAAACACGTCATCTTTACCAGTAGAAGTAAGTGCCTGAGGATACTCGTTATTGTCAGGATTATCAACTAATACAACACGATCATCTTTATCGAATAACGCTTTAATGTCTTGTACAGTTGCTTCTTTATCAAGCGTAACGTCAATCTCAACACTATGGCTATCTTGTACCGGAACGCGGGCACATGTAGCTGTGACTTTTAAATCTGGTTCATGTAAAATTTTGCGTGTTTCATCAATCATTTTTTGTTCTTCTTTTGTATATCCATTTTCTAAAAACACATCGATATGAGGTAACACATTATTGTAAATAGGGTGTGGATATGCTTCTGGTTCTTTCCCATTTGCACCTTCTGCTAAATCTCGTTTACCTTTAATTCCAGAGCCTGAAACTGCTTGATACGTAGTATATGCCACACGTTTTAAACCAAATTGATCTTGTAACACTTTTAATGGCACTACCGATTGAATTGTTGAACAGTTAGGATTGGCAATAATACCACGTTTGAATTCTGGTTGATTAACTTCAGGTACAATTAAATCTACATCTTCAGTCATTCGCCATTGGCTTGAATTATCAATAACGATTGCACCAGCTTTTTCAAAAATAGGGGCGAATTGTGCACTTGTACCGCCACCAGCACTCATTAAAACATAGTCAAAGTGGGCACTAGCTGCATCTTCTGTTAGTTCTTGAACAACATATGTTTGACCTTGAAATTCAACTTCTTTCCCCGCAGATCTTGCAGATGAGAATAAGACCAATTCGTCAAATTGAATGTGTTTACGATCAATAGTTTCTAACATTTTTGTTCCAACTAATCCTGTTGCTCCAACCACTGCTAATTTTGTCATAATTTATCACTCCAATAATATTTGTTTGAATTTTCCTAAAATTTAATTTAAATGTTATATGAATTATATATCAAATGCCTCATATAATCGCTCTACGGCTTTTTCGCCATTTTCAGCGTCAATGACATATGAAATACTGATTTCTGAAGTTGTTGTTTGATAAAAAGGGATGTTGGCGTTAATTAGTGTAATAAACGCTCTGGATGCTACGCCTGACATATCTCTCATGCCTGAACCAATTAATGAAATTTTGACATAGGCTTCATTAATTTTATAATCTAAAGCTTCAAATTGAGCGGAAAGCCCACTTAAAATATGTGAAATTTGATGCACATCACTATCTTTAATCGTAAACGATAATTGTAGCCCTTCGATGTTAACGATTTGCGATATCATATCTACATTAACTGAGCCATCTTCTAACGCTGTAAACAATTGCGTTAACAAACGATTGTCAGGTAGGGGGTAGCTTATCGTTACATGCATCATATGTTTATCTAAAGCGACGCCCGTGACTGCTTTCTTTTCTAGAATTTCTGTTCTTGGCATAATCCACGTTCCTTTCACATTTGATAGTGTTCTTCCCAAATACAATGGTATATCGTAATTCTTAGCAAGCTCAACACTACGGGTTTCAAGTACACCTGCACCAAGTGCACTCATTTCCATCATTTCTTCGTAAGATACATAATCTAAGCGCTTTGCTCGACTAAGAACTCTTGGATCGGTTGCATAGACACCATCAACATCTGTATATATTTCACAAGGTATTTGATTACTTGCTGCTAAGGCAACTGCCGTTGTATCAGAACCACCACGACCTAAAGTTGTAAGTTCTAACTCATCATTGATACCTTGAAAGCCTGCTACGACTAAAATGTCGTTATTTTGAAAAGCTTGATCAAAGGTTTTTGAATCAATTTCTGCAATTCTGCTTTTCAAATGATGACCAACCGTTTTAATACCTGCTTGATAACCAGTCATGGCTCTAGCAGTCACACCGATATCATTTAACACCATTGATAAATAGGATACCGTTTGTTGTTCACCAGTAGTAAGTAACAGTGCAAGTTCTTCATCTTTAGGTGTCGCAGTCAAATGGAAGACATTATCCATTAGTTGATCTGTTGTTTTCCCCATAGCACTGACTACTACAATTAATTGTTCACCTTCGTCTACTCGACGTTTCAGCATTTTAGCTATATTTTTTATTTTTGTAAAATCAGCAACGGATGAACCGCCAAATTTCAAAACACTTCGTTTCAATACGATACCTCCTACAGATTAGGGGGAGGCACACGTTATAAAAAAAGAGCAAGTTCGGAATGCTCGAACTTGCTCATAATTTATATACAAGTGATGCACTCCATTATTTTTAAATAATGACAAACTCTCAGCTCTTAACCACAAAGTCCAACAAATCATACCTGCGATTATGATTCATTTCGGCATCGCACCCTTTCTATATTAGCTGTTGCAGACAGTGTATCTAATATATACTAATGATTGATGCGCCTCATCAATTTCTTATTCAATTGCTATGTTTTATATTATACATATGGCAATTGTGTCTGTAAACCGATAATTGTGATTTTTTGAAATAGACTGAAAAATTAAAGGCTATTTTTCATCATGAAGGTAAATATGAATTAAAAGTGTAAAAATTTCAGTGTTGAGACCTTTAATTAGTATAAAAAATTAAGGTTGAGACACAAAGTAATCCTATTCTAGAACTTAATCGACATGTTCTAAACGATATACTTTAATCTCAACCTTATTTTAAATTATAAATTTATTTTTGTAATACACCAATTTCTTGTAAATATTCTTCATAAGGGACTTCTTTAGATAAACCGCCTGGTTGATTTAGATCAATGACACGGTTTGCAATCGTATTGATGAATTCAAAGTCATATGACGTAAAGATGATTGAACCTTTAAATGAAGCAAGGCCATCATTTACTGCTGTAATACTTTCTAAATCAAGATGGTTCGTAGGTTCATCCAATAGTAAAACGTTCGCACTTGAAAGCATCATTTTACTTAACATACAGCGAACTTTTTCGCCACCAGAAAGTACACTCGCTTTCTTTTTAACTTCCTCACCACTAAATAACATACGTCCTAAGAATCCACGTAAGAACGTTTCAGTTTGTTCATCTTCAGGCGCATATTGACGTAACCAATCTACTAAATTCATGTCTACACCTTCAAAGAATTCTGAGTTATCTTTAGGGAAGTAACTTAATGATGTCGTTACACCCCATTTAAATGTACCTTCATCTGGCTCCATTTCACCAGCTAAAATTTTCAATAGTGTTGTTTTAGCAATTTCACTATCTCCAATTAATATCGCTTTATCATCTGGATTCATAGTGAATGAGATATTATCAAGTACTTTTTCACCATCAATCGTTTTAGATAGACCTTGTACGGTTAATAAATCATTTCCAATTTCACGCTCTGGCGTGAACTTAACATATGGATAACGTCTTGAAGAAGGTTGAATATCATCTAATTCAATTTTCTCCAATTGTTTTTTACGACTTGTCGCTTGTTTAGATTTAGAAGCATTTGCTGAGAAACGTGCAATAAAGTCTTGTAATTCTTTAATTTTTTCTTCTTTTTTCTTGTTTTGCTCTTGAGCCATTTTTTGAGCTAATTGACTTGATTGATACCAGAAATCATAGTTACCTACATATAATTTAATCTTACCGAAATCTAAATCAGCAATATGTGTACATACATTATTTAAAAAGTGACGGTCATGTGATACAACAATGACTGTATTATCGAAATTAATTAAGAAATCTTCTAACCAACTAATGGCAGGAATATCTAAACCATTGGTAGGCTCATCGAGTAGAAGTACATCTGGTTCACCAAATAAACTTTGAGCTAATAAAACTTTCACTTTTTGATTATTTTCTAATTCAGACATTTGTTTATCGTGTAATTCAGTAGCGATACCTAAACCTGAAAGTAGGGAAGCAGCATCCGCTTCTGCATTCCAACCATTCATTTCAGCGAATTCACCTTCAAGTTCAGCAGCACGGATACCATCTTCATCACTGAAATCCGGTTTCATATAAATGGCATCTTTTTCTTTCATTACTTCATACAAACGTTCATGACCTTTGATAACGACGTCTAATACGCGTTCATCTTCATAAGCGAAGTGATCTTGTTTTAAAACAGCTAAACGTTCATCTTTACCCATTGAAACGTGTCCTGTTTGAGAATCAATTTCTCCTGATAAAATTTTTAAAAACGTTGATTTACCAGCACCATTGGCACCAATAAGTCCATAACAATTACCTTCAGTAAATTTAATATTTACATCTTCAAATAGTTTACGATCGCCGAAACGTAAACTTACATCAGTTACTTGTAGCATGCATTTACTCCTTTATTTATCGTTTATCTAACGCAAAAATTATATCATATTCTGTATAGAGTTTCGACCTAATGTAAATGTAAACGTGTGAATGCTTGTTTTTACTATGCATGTTATAATGATGTAGAATACAAACCCTTGAAGGAGAATATTATGGCATTAGATAAAGATATCGTTGGTTCAATTGAATTTTTAGAAGTCATTGGTTTAGAAGGTTCTACATACCTTTTAAAAGGTCCAAATGGTGAACAAGTAAAATTAAATCAATCAGAAATCAATGATGAAGATGAATTAGAAACAGGTGAAGAATACAGTTTCTTCATCTATCCAAACCGTTCTGGAGAATTATTTGCAACTCAAAATATGCCGGACATTACGAAAGACAAATATGATTTTGCCAAAGTGTTAAAAACAGACCGTGATGGTGCACGTGTAGATGTTGGTTTACCAAGAGAAGTACTTATTCCTTGGGAAGATTTACCGAAAGTGAAGTCATTATGGCCACAAACTGGAGATTATGTACTCGTTACATTACGTATCGATAGAGAAAATCAAATGTTTGCGCGTCTAGCTAGTGAAACAATCGTAGAAAAAATGTTTACGCCAGTTTATGATGACGAAAAACAAAATGAACTTATTAAAGCAAGACCATATCGATTATTAAGAATAGGAAGTTTCTTGCTATCAAATGATGGCTATAAAATCTTTGTACATGAATCAGAACGTAAAGAAGAGCCACGTTTAGGGGAAGAAGTAGAAGTTCGAATTATTGGTCATAACGATAAAGGTGAACTAAATGGTTCATTTTTACCTTTAGCTCATGAACGTCTTGATGATGATGGTCAATTAATATTTGATTTATTAGTCGAATACGAAGGTGAATTACCTTTTTGGGATAAATCAAGCCCAGAAGCAATCAAAGAAGTGTTCAACATGAGTAAAGGTTCATTCAAACGTGCCATTGGTCACTTATACAAACATAAAATTATTAATATTGAAACAGGAAAAATTTCTTTAACTAAAAAAGGTTGGAGTCGTGTAGAAAAAGATTAATCATCTCGATTCAAACATTTTCCTTCTATTTAAATAGTGGTTTTAATACGCTATGTCATTTCAAGAAATTTTTCTAACCGCTAGTCATACATGTGGGGCTGGAAGATGAATTCGATAAGAATTCTCTCCAGCCCCTTTTTTTATTTTCATAGACAATCTTTATGCTTAGTATTAATTTTTCTATAATCTTAACAAAAAATTTACATTTAAACCATTTTGTATTAACAAAAGGTATGTAATATAAGGACTGTAAGAAATACATATAACATTTTGGGTTATCTATTAGGAGGATATTTCAATGAAAAAATGGCAATTAGTTGGTACAACTGTTTTAGGCGCTTCGGTATTATTAGGCGCATGTGGCGGTGGAGATAGCAGTGGAAGTGGTTCTGGAGATGGCAAAGACCTTAAAGGTGAAGCCAAAGGTGAAGGTTCATCAACAGTAGCTCCTATCGTTGAAAAATTAAACGAAAAATGGGCTAAAGATCATCCAAACGCTACTATTTCATCTGGTCAAGCAGGTACTGGTGCTGGTTTTGAAAAATTCATCGCTGGCGAAACTGATTTCTCACAAGCTTCTAGACCTATTAAAGATGAAGAAAAACAAAAATTAGAAGACAAAGATATTAAATATAAAGAATACAAAATTGCACAAGATGGTGTAACAGTTGCTGTAAACAAAGATAACGACTTCGTTAAAGAATTATCTAAAGATCAATTGAAAAAAATCTACAGTGGCGAAGCTAAAACTTGGAAAGATGTAAATTCAAGCTGGCCTGATAAAGAAATCAAAGCATTCTCTCCAAACTCAAGTCATGGTACTTATGATTTCTTCGAAGAGGAAGTAATGAACAAAGAAGATATCAAAGCTGAGAAAAACGGAGATACTAACGTAATTGTTCAATCAGTTGAGAAAAACAAAGAGGGTATCGGTTACTTCGGTTATAACTTCTACGAACAAAACAAAGATAAATTAAAAGAAGTTAAAATCAAAGACGATGAAGGCAAAACTACTGAACCAACTAAAGAAACAATCAAAGACGGTTCATATGCTTTAAGTAGACCATTATACTTATATGTTAAAGAAAAATCATTAAAAGATAATGACGTAATGAGAGAATTCATCAAATTCACATTAGAAGACAAAGGTAAATCTGCTGAAGATGCTGGTTATGTAGCTTCACCAGAAAAAGTTTACAAAGATGAACTTAAAAGCTTAGAAAAATATGACAAAAAATCAGATAAATAATAATCATTATTAATAACAAAGGGCTGGGAATTATTCAAGGGGTATTACAAGGTAGCAACTCTGCTACCTTGTTCTCGAATATATGGGTGATTGTTAAAATGTTTTAAGGTTAATTTGAACTCATTGTTTACCTGATAATTTCTAGCGCTTTTTTAAATTTATTGGGAGAAAAAGAGAGGGTTATATATGGCATCGGAAACTAATGTTAGAGACTTGATAGCTAAAAATAACGCTAAAAAGGGCGGTTTTAGTGATAAAATCGTACCCATTATTTTAGGTATTATAGCTGCAATCTCAATTTTAACTACAATCGGTATTCTATTCACTTTGATAACTGAAACAATAACATTCTTCACACGCGTATCTATCGTTGAATTCCTATTCACTAAAGACTGGAACCCAACAGGTTCTGATCCTAAATATGGTATCTGGGCACTTGTAATTGGTACTTTAAAAATTACTGTTATCGCAACGATCGTCGCAGTACCTATCGGATTAGGCGCAGCTATTTATTTAAGTGAATATGCAAGTGACAAAGCACGACGTATTATTAAACCAATTCTAGAAATCTTGGCAGGTATTCCAACAATTGTATTTGGTTTCTTCGCTTTAACGTTTGTAACACCTGTTTTAAGAACGTTTATTCCAGCGCTTGATAGTTTTAACTCTGTCAGCCCAGGAATTGTAGTAGGTATCATGATTGTTCCTGTCATTACAAGTATGAGTGAAGATGCTATGGCATCTGTGCCTAATAAAATTCGTGAGGGTGCTTACGGATTAGGATCAACTAAATTCGAAGTTGCTACAAAAGTAGTATTACCAGCTGCAGCCTCTGGTGTCGTAGCTTCAATCGTTCTAGGTATCTCTAGAGCCATCGGTGAAACAATGATCGTATCATTAGCGGCTGGTAGTTCACCTACAGCATCACTAAACTTAACAAATTCAATTCAAACGATGACTGGTTATATCGTAGAAGTTGCAACTGGTGATGCTACATTCGGTTCAGATATGTACTACAGTATTTATGCCGTTGGTTTCACGTTGTTTATCTTCACGTTAATAATGAACTTAATTTCTTATTGGATTTCGAAACGCTTCAGAGAGGAGTATTAATATGACAGCTACTACAAATCCTAAAGCAAAAACATTAATAGACCAAAATAAAGTAGAAAAAAATATTTCAAGTCGTGGCAAAACGAACAAGCTAAATAAATGGTTATTCTTTACATGTATCGTAATCGCTTTAATCGTACTTGCAGCTTTATTAATTCAAACATTTGTTAAAGGTATTGGTTATCTTACACCAGATTTCTTTACGAGTTTCTCTTCTTCTACACCTTCACAAGCAGGTATTAAAGGTGCATTAGCAGGAACAATTTGGTTAATGGTAAGTATTATCCCAATCTCTATGATTTTAGGTGTTGGTACGGCAATTTACTTAGAAGAATATGCGAAAGATAATTTCTTTACGAGCTTCGTTAAAATTAGCATTTCTAACTTAGCCGGTGTACCTTCAATCGTATTTGGTTTACTAGGATTAACATTATTCGTTCGTGGTGGCGGTATTCAAGCACTTGCTTTAGGTAATAGTGTTATCGCTGCAGCCTTAACAATGTCATTACTTATTTTACCTATTATTATCGTTTCAAGTCAGGAAGCAATCAGAGCTGTTCCAAACTCTGTTCGTGAAGCTTCATACGGCTTAGGCGCAAACAAATGGCAAACTATTAGACGTGTTGTATTACCTGCAGCACTACCTGGTATCTTAACTGGTTTCATTCTATCTTTATCTCGTGCACTGGGTGAAACAGCGCCATTAATCTTAATTGGTATACCAACGATTCTATTAGCAACACCAACAAGTATTATGTCAATGTTTACAGCATTACCAACGCAAATTTACACTTGGGCTAAAATGCCTCAAGCTGAATTCCAAAATGTTGCATCAGCAGCAATTATCGTATTACTAGTCATCTTATTATTAATGAACGCAGTAGCCATTTTCTTACGTAACAAGTTCTCTAGAAAATATTAATCCAATCATATACATCATTCATTAGGGAGTGAAGATTGAAGCGACAATGACATGTTTATAATCATGCATCATTATCGTTTCAATCTTACAGATATAAAGGAGTTTTTAATTATGGCAAATACAAATGTTAAAGAGAAAGAATTAGCACAACATACAAATCGATCTCAAGACTCAATTTCAACAGTTGTTTCATCAAATGAAGTGAAACATAATAACGAAACTGATACGAATAAAAAAGTAGTGTATTCAACACAAAACTTAGATTTATGGTATGGCGATACACATGCTTTACAAAATATCAATTTAGATATTTTAGAAAACAATGTAACAGCAATTATTGGACCATCTGGTTGTGGTAAATCAACATACATCAAAACATTAAATCGTATGGTAGAATTAGTACCTTCAGTCAAAACTGCTGGTAAAATTCTTTACCGTGATCAAAATATCTTTGACGAAAATTATTCTAAAGAAAAATTAAGAACGAATGTTGGTATGGTATTCCAACAACCAAACCCATTCCCCAAATCAATTTATGATAACATTACTTATGGCCCTAAAACACACGGTATTAAAGATAAGAAACTATTAGATGAAATCGTAGAAAAATCTTTACGTGGCGCTGCAATTTGGGATGAATTAAAAGATAGATTACACACAAATGCATATGGTTTATCTGGTGGTCAACAACAACGTGTTTGTATCGCTAGATGTTTAGCAATTGAACCAGATGTCATTTTAATGGACGAACCTACGTCTGCACTTGACCCAATTTCTACTTTAAGAGTTGAAGAATTGGTTCAAGAATTAAAAGAAAATTATTCAATTATTATGGTTACACATAACATGCAACAAGCTGCACGTGTATCAGATAAAACTGCATTCTTCCTTAATGGGTACGTTAACGAATATGACGACACTGATAAAATCTTCTCTAATCCTTCTGATAAACAAACAGAAGATTACATCTCAGGACGTTTCGGTTAATATTCGACTATGATGACCATTATTAGACAGAAATACGAAGGTCAATTGGGTGACTTAATTAAAGATATTCGTCACCTTGGTCTTCGTGTTTATTTTAATCTAGAACATGCTTTAGTGTCGTTAAGTGAAGAAGATAAAAATTATGCAAGAAAAGTAATCGAAAATGATAAAACGATTAATCATTTAGACTATGAAATAAATGAAAAAGTGATTATGCTCATCACTAAGCAACAACCTATTGCAACTGATTTAAGAATGATGATGGCAGCTTTAAAAATTTCCACAGACTTTGAACGAATGGGAGATAATGCAGCACATATCGCGCATATTAGACTCCGAGTAAAGATAACAGATCATTATGTGTTAACACGTTTAAAAACGATGGGGAAATTGGCAATGCTAATGTTGCAAGATCTTAACACCGCAACAAAGGAAGAAGATATCACATTGATTAAAGAAGTGATTGAACGTGATAAAGACATTGATGATCTTTATGCCAATATTGTTAACACGACATATTTAATCGATAACGATCCTTTTGTAGCCGGACAAGCACACCTTGCAGCACGAAACCTTGAAAGAGTCGGGGACCACGTTAGAAATATAGCAGAAAGTATTTATTATTTCTATACTGGTGAACATTACGATAAATAACATAGAATTATTCCTAAATGAAATAACCCAAATCAAGTAAATAAACCCTGAAAATAACTGATTCAACTAGTTATTTTCAGGGTTTTAAAATTAATCAACAAGCGTAATGACTTAACCTTGTTTTTCAATTTCATCTGTTAATTGTTCCGCTTCGTTTACTAAGTCAGAAATGTATTTGATTGTTGCTTTAAGTGGGGCATCTGTTGTAATATCAACACCTGCAATTTTTGCTAAAGCAACAGGTGATTGGCTTCCACCTGCTTGTAATGTTTTTAACCATGCATCTACTGCCGGTTGACCTTCTTGCTTAATTTTTTGTGAAACAACTGTACCAATGGTTAACCCTGCAGAGTATGTGTATGAGTACAATCCCATATAGTAGTGGGGTTGGCGCATCCAAGTTAATTCCGAACCATCTGTTAACTCAACAGCGTCGCCAAAGAATTGTTCATATACATCTTGCATGATATGGTTGAGTACTGGCGCTGTTAGTGATTCACCATTATCCACTTTGCGGTATACTTCACGTTGATATGCAGCTTCTAATAAGTGAGTAACCATATTATGATAATACGTACGTGATAATATTGAACCAATGACCCAACGTTTAAATTTAGGATCTTCACTATTACTGAATAAATAATTAGCCATTAACATTTCATTCATAGTAGATGGTGCTTCAACGAAATACATTGATGCTTCAGAATCTAACAAGTGTTGCTGTTGCTGTGCTAATGTGAAATGTCCTGCATGACCTAATTCGTGTGCTAATACAAATGTTTCAGTCATTTTACCTGTCCAAGAAATAAATACATATGAATGTGTAGCATATGGACTAGCACAATAAGCACCTGTATCTTTACCTTTATTCTGTGCAAAATCAATCCAGCGCTGATTATAAGCATGTTCCACCATTTGAATATAGTCATCACCAAGTACCTTTAGTGCACCATGGATATATTGTTTAGAATCTTCTATTGATATTTCAGGCTCATAACTTGGATCAACAGATACTTTTAAATCTTCGAAGCGCATTTTGTCTAGCTTGTGAATACGTTGTAATAGTTTAGCGTATTTCTGCATTACTGGCGCTAAATCACTCATAATCACATCAATCTGTCTGTCATACATTTCTCGCGTGACTTCTTGATCATGTAATAAGTAGTCAATGACAGAATCATAACCTCTTAAATCTGCTTCTATTTTTTCTTGTTTCACATGTTGGTTATATGTCGCAGCAGTTGTATGTTGATATTTCTTTAATGCGTTACTAAAGCTTTTGAAACTTTTACGTCTAAATTCAGGATCAGCATTATCTTCATATTCATTTTCAAATGTTGCGTAATCCATAGGGTATGTCACATTATTATGTTCAAATGATTCAAAGGCAATGTCTAACATTTTCGTAGTGCCATATAATTCATAGGCACTTTGGAAAGTAGGTGACAAACTAGCCAATACTTGCTCAACTTCTGGAGATAATTGATATGGTTTGCTTTCAATTAATTTTTCTAAGTAGTGTGGCACTTCAGATTCAGCTATTGCTTGTTTAATCACATTCTCAGGTAGTAATACTATTTCTGATTCTACAAAGGATAACTGACTTGAAATTTTCCCATAATTTGTCGATAATTTAGCGCTTAATGTTTGTGCCTCTGTGTTTGCTGTATCGACACTTAGTCTTAATTCTGCATAATTACCTAGACGATCAAGCTGAATAAGGATATTTTCAAATTCAGTTAACACTTTTTTAATCATCGTAGCATCAGTAATTTTACCTTTGTATTGTTGGTTAAATGATTTTGATTGGTTAAGGACATTATCTAACGTTTCATAAAAATGTGCGTCACTTTCAAATAAATCATTTAAATTCCATTTTTCTGATTCTGAAACATCTTTTCTAAATGGTAAACCTGACGTCATATATTTCACTCCCTCAATTATTTTTCACAACTATTATACACAATATTATTTTCAAACTCATTATTAAGCCTTAAGGCCGAGTTAAACTCGTAAGCAAAGATGTATGATTTAATTACGTATTATTGTATAGTATTTAAAAGAACTTTTTTTAGATTGGAGATACACATGACTATTTTTGATATGCCAAACTATTTATGGATTACTATAGTTGCAATGATCATTTTGACTGTCTTTAGTGCTTTAGTACTAAAAAAATGGTTTGTATCCGCAGTAATTACATTTGTTGCGTTAGCTGTTTTAGCATTTTTCATACCTAATTTTTATGACATTTCATTTCAACCATTACTTGGATACGCTGCGTTTTTAGCCATTATCAGTTTAATTATTAGCTTTTTATTATGGTATTTCACTAGAAATTGGCGTCGTGAACGTAAAAAGAAACAATTAGAAAAGGAAATACGTAAATACGAAGATGATGACGAAACATTCCGTCGTCGCAATAGATAATAAAAAACGTTTGAAACTAAATGCATTAAGCATGATGTTTCAAACGTTTTTTATTATGTTTAGTCGGGTGTGCTTTATTATTTTTTAAATGCCTTTTCAATTTTATCTAATTGTTCAATCGTTGTTTGAATACCACCTTCTGAAAAATACCACGCATTAGATTCAAATTGGTAAACTTGGTTATGCTTGATTGCCTTCATATTTTTAATGACATCATTATTTAAAGCAGAAGGTAAGGTTTTGTCGTTACCTTTTTGTGTACGATCTATTACAAACAATTTATCTGGATTTACTTTATTTAAATACTCATAAGTAACTGTATTACCAGCTGAGTTTGCTTTCATAGACTTGTCGGCATGCGTTATACCTAAATCTTTATTTAGGAATCCACCGAAACGACCTGTAGGACCAAATGCTTTAACACCTTTATCATCTACGTTTAGAAATAGTACCGTATCGTTATTGATAACTTTTTTCGTCTCAGCTACTTTCTTACTAAGTTTTTCATTTAAATCTTTAGCTACATCTTGTTTTTTGAAAATTTTACCAAACAACGTTGTGTTATCTTTAATTGAATCAATATAATGATCGTTGTCAGGACTTACAAATAATATTTTAGCGTTAGGTGCTGCTTTTTTCATTTCATCTAAAGTTTTAGTATGAGCTTGTCTAAATGAAGTGAAAATGACTTCGGGTTTAGCCTTTGCCAAATTATCATAATTAGGTTGTCCAGGATTACCTAAGTTAATATATTTGTCATTTTTAAATTCAGAAAGGGAAGTAGGCAAGAATGCTGCACCTTTACCTTTTGCAATAGCTACAATTTTGTCTTCTAATCCCATCTGTTTCATAATATCTAGTGCACCATAATCCAACACAGCAACTCGGTCTGGATTTACTGGAATCTTAACTTTCTCGGTTTTCATTTCACCTTTAGTATGGGTATTATTTTTATCCTTGAATTCATATGTATTGTCAACGGTAATCGTATCCTTGGAAGAGGATGTTTTTGAATTCGAATCCTTGCCACACGCAGCAAGTAATATGATGATTGAAAAGAGTATAGCAATATATTTAAATGAATTTTTCATAATTAAGCCTCCTATGAAACAATTATATTGAAATTGATAATCATTTTCAATATAATTCGAATGCATATACTCACTTATTTTTAAACTAAATCTTCCAGTAATTGATCTAAAACAAGACATAGGGCATCTGTATTAGCATTAATACACTGAATTTTATTATCGTTTTTAAAAATAGCAACATCTATTTGATTATTATTCACAAAATAGCCAATCTTAGCGTGTTGTAGCATCTCAATATCATTGTGATCATTTCCAAATGCAATATAGGTTGGCTGACTACCAAGGATAGATTCAATAGCCGAAAATTTATTGATATTTTTAGCGGTAATATCAATATTGTGTTCATTCGAATGATTAATCAGAGATAAATGAGGTGCAGTTGTCGCTATATAAGCAGCAATTTCATCAAAGTCTTCGTTAGCAATATTCAATAAAATCGTCTTAATCGGTGCCTTAATGTCATCGAGTGTTAATTTGTGTGCTAATCGCTGTGGATCAAGACGACCAAAAATAGTATGAGACTCATCAACACGCGCAGCATAATCCCATTGATCATCTACAATATAATCTAAATCATAGTGGTTAATAACATCTTTGATTATCTTAAAAGATTTAGGCTGAATGGTTGCCAATGGTCGTATATGACCATTAATAGAAACGATAGAACCATTACCGCCAATAAGTGGAAATAAATGAAATTGCTTAGGCAAAACAGGTAATAAATCACGTATCGGTCTTGCCGAAGCAAAAATAACTCTATGTCCTATATTATGTAAACTAAGTAAACGATCGACAATATCTTGATCAATTTGTTGTCCATCAAAACAAATCGTACCGTCAATATCTAATACTAGATTCATATTAATCTCCTTTAATATATCGTAATATATTTAGAGTTTAGCACATATAACTGCATATATAGTAAGCTATTTAAAAACTATGAGGAATAATACTAAATGATTGTACATAGATTGTCATGTTGAATTACACGAAATCATTAATAGAATAGGTCCCCTGAGATAACACATATAACTTCCTATAATATATATTATGTAAACTAAAATACTCACATCGATATATACCTTTAGTTATTACACTTATTCGTACGCTGTCAGGATGATTTCTGAACATGTTATTTTATCACTACGTATTATTGATCAAAAACTTGCAGTATTTAGCAGCTACCTAAATGTTAAATAATTAAGCAACTAATTTTTACTATACCAATGACTAAGTACATACATTCAACTGTATGTGAACGTATATCATTTTAATCGATTTTAGAGGCTCGCCGATATAATTTAGGTTTTTCTTAAATTACTGTATTTACATAGTTATATTTAAAATGCTTCCAAGGTGCCTAAATATTTTTTTCTCACTTACAAGTATGGTATTTTGTTTTAAATCGTAATTGTTTCGCATTAAATCGTAAATGATGAACATACTCATAAAAGATAAACTAAATTAATTTCTATAAGGAATTACTTTTCATACATTTTAAATTTACTAAAATAAATTTATTTTGTAATATTATTGCTAAAAACCAAACCTGTGGTAATATTAAATTGTAGGGGCAACATGAAAATCAACTTAGAATTTACCTACACTGTATTGTAACTTGTCTCTATCACTCGTTACGATAAATAAAGGCTGTGACATGTTGAATGTCGCAGCCTTTATTAACATTAATTTATTTTTTTATTTTCTTGCGAATTGTATTAAGTGTATTAAACAACCAATATTTAAACTTATTAATAGGTTTATAGAAATCCCCAATTAACTCTTCGATATATACATTAAATCCTCGTTTAAAGCGATAAACACCATAATCTTCACTATTCTCTGTGAAATCGCCTGATAAACCGTAGAAATTATAGCGATCATAACCATGTTCGAAACAATAGTTCATCATATGCCAATGCATCATATATGGTCCCATATAATTATTATATTTTTCAGATGAGCCTCCAGAGAAGTAATTCACTTCATATGCATTTGCGAAGAAAATACCTGATGCTAAATTCAAGATTTGGCCATCTGTTTGACGTAATTCGCTTGCATTTAAGAGTTCTTTTTTATCGTGTTCAATTTGCTTATCTAATTCAGCAATTTTTCTAAGTTGTTTATCATTTTTATTTTCTTTTGCCATCATTTGATCACGACGGCTCTCTTTGTCAGTTAATGCGTCTTGCAATGATTTTATGTATTCATCTAAATCAATATATGCAAGTGGAACAAGCACTTTATCTCCATAAGTATCAAAGAAGTTATAGAAGTATTCATCTGTCTTAGATACGAAACCTGTTCGCGCTTCTGTTTCACGATATAAATCTAGGAATATATGAAATTCATCTCTACTTAGAAATCTTACTTTTACCCCGTAGTTTATCGCTTTATTGATATTTCTTTTTCGTTGGCTATCAAATTGCTTTCTCAATGATGCAGGTGTTTCACCTTTTAGGTAGTTAACCCCCATCCAACGCGCTTGACTTGATGTGTCATATTTAGTAGTAAATCCATGGTGCTCATAACCATGAGATTTAAATAAGTTGACTACCGCATCATTTTTCTCTCTATCTTCAAGTGGATTAATATCTTTATCATAAATTTGATAAATCCAATATGGATCAATTTTTACGTATAGGCATTGATGTTGATGTAGATATTTTTCTAATTCACGTAAATAAAAATCAACTAGACCTAGATCTGAATAATCCATAACTGGACCGCGATTTGAGTAATATACATAACTTCCCATAGTTGGTATTTTTGAGAAAAGGCTAGCTGCAAGCACTTTATTGCCTTCGTCTTTAACACCAAGTAACACTACTTCAAAGCCATCATTTTCACGTGTTTGAATATTTTCTTTCATTTGGAAGTAATGGCTTTCTAATGATGGGTTTTGTACAAAGTTTTCGAATTCTTTAACTGTTAACTCTGTAAATTTCATATTCGTCTATTCCCCTCTTAATTAAATCTATTTTTCATCTTTTTGAGTGTCTTATATACTGAATACATAGGTTTGTTAATCGGTTTCATAAAGTCCCCAACATACTCAATTACATCTGCATTGAAGCCTTTTTTAAATTTAATAACACCAACATCTTCAGCATCTTCACTGAAGTCACCACTGATGCCATAAAAATTGTATCTATCAATGCCGTGATCAATCGCATAATTAATCATTGTCCATTGAACAGCATAACTTCCCGCAAAATGTCTATACTTATTAGAAGTTCCTCCAGCATAGTATACAACTTCGAATGGATTGATAAAGAAGAAACCAGCAGATATTGGCAGTTCATTACCGTGTTCAGCTTGTAATGTTTTTGCCACATCTATTTTTTGTTGATTAGCATCAAGTTGTTTTTCAAGGTTTTCCTTTTTATTTAACGCCTTTTTATTATCTGGACGTTTTTCAATATCTTTAATCGCTTTATTTACATCTTTATTTAACGTTTCACGTTCATTCTGAAGTTCTTCTAAATACTCATCAAATTTAATATAAGCTAATGGAACGAGGACGCGATCCTTAAAATGTCTATATCGATTATAATAGAAACTATCGTCTCTATCTTGGAACTCTTTCGTTTCGGTAGTATCTTCCATAAATGAACGGAAGATTGGAAGTTCTTCTTCTGATAAGAACTTAACTTTCACACCATTTTTTTGAACTTTTTTTGTATTACGTTTACGAAGACTATCCATACCGTTTAATACATCTTTAGCTGTTTTGTTTTTTAAATCTAGAACAGAATGGTAACGAATTTGTTTAATCGGGTCAAAGCCTTTAGTAAATCCTTCGTGTTCAAATCCTAGATGCTTCATCTTATCGAAGAACCAATCATTGCCAGCATTACCTGTTATGTCACCGTCATGATTTAAGTACTGATATGGTAAATAAGGATCAACACGAACAAAGAGACAATGATGTTGTTTTAAATACTTTGTTAATTCATTAAAGAAAAAGTGGACAAGCTCTTTGTTATCATAATCAATTACTGGTCCACGGTTACTATAAAAGTACTTAAAAAATTTCATGACTGGTACTGCTGTTAACATGCAAGCTGCAATGACCTCATTATCTTTATTTTTGATACCAACTAAGTGAGTTTCTGTTTTATTTGCAACTTTCATCTCATAGTTTTCAGTCGTTTGGGTGAAATGACTATATGGCATTTTATCTGTATAATTGCCAAATTCTGCAGCTGTTAAATTTGTAAACTTCATTATTTATTGCTCCTACTTCAAAGAATCTTTATCTATTTTTTTAGTTCAAAATTTAAATTATAATTTTGAATAATATCTTTATCTTCAACCAAAAATTTATATATCCAGTTTCATTAAGTATACAATAGAAATTAACAAAACTAAAATACAAACCATTTATGAGATTGAAATATTTTATAAAATAAATGTTGTGATCCTACCTAAACGATATCATCTAATTAAAGTAGTAAATAAAAACTGGGAGCGGAACAGAATTCTTTTAAAATTCGTCGTCCGCTC
Organism: Staphylococcus sp. GDY8P47P; assembly: GCF_016892225.1. Classification (NCBI taxonomy): domain Bacteria; kingdom Bacillati; phylum Bacillota; class Bacilli; order Caryophanales; family Staphylococcaceae; genus Staphylococcus; species Staphylococcus sp. GDY8P47P. The sequence continues at coordinate 26,397 of NZ_JAFENV010000006.1, forward strand.
CCAGCTTGCTTTGACACAATAATTAAGTGTAGCTATTGTATAATAATGATTCAAATTTGTATTACCACCACCAAGGGACGCTTTTTATCTAAAGCATATCTAGCGTCTCTCTTACTTGTTTCAAAAAGTGAATCGTATCCACATTATCATCTTGACTCAAACGTTTAACGATTTCACTACCAATAACTATACCGTCTGCTACATCAGCAATATCTTTGACATGTTCAATTGTTCTGATTCCAAACCCTGCAACAACTGGTATATCTGTATGTGCTTTAAGCAGTTTTAATTTATCTTTCAATTGTGGATGAAATGTTCCGTTTTCACCCGTTGTAGCATTCATTGTTACCGTATAGATAAATCCTTCTGCCTGTTTAACAATTTTATTAATACGTTCATCATCTGCAGTCATTGCTACAAGTGATATGAGCTTAACATTCACCTTAGCTATTTTAGCTTTCAATTTTTGAGTTAATTCGTGTGGCAAATCAGGAATAATCACACCATAAACACCTACATTTGCACATTGTTTAAAGAAAGCCTCTTCGCCATAAGAAACAATAATGTTGTAATACGTCATTAGTACATATTTACAATTGATTTCATCTTTATGATTAGATAGTTCATTAAAAATATAATCTATTGTTACTCCTTCTTTGATAGCCTGGTTACCTGCTTCCATAATGATAGGGCCATCCGCAACAGGATCTGAGAACGGCACACCAATTTCAACGATATCAGCACCGTTTTCATCTAAGATTTTCATATTCTTAATAAATGATTTATTTCCCATAATGTATGGAATAAAAAGCTTAGTCATGTGAGTCACCTCTTGTCTTCATATAATGTCGAATTGTCTCCATGTCTTTATCACCGCGACCTGAAATCGTCACTACTAAAATCTCATCTTTATTCATTTTTGGTGCTAATTTTTCTACATAACTCAGTGCATGTGCACTTTCAATGGCTGGTATAATACCTTCCATTTTACTGAAGCGGATAAGTGCCTCCATAGCTTCGGTATCACTAGCATGTTCGTATTTAACACGTCCAATATCGTGATAATATGAATGTTCTGGTCCAATACCTGGATAATCTAAACCAGCCGATATAGAGTGTGCTAATTCTACTTGTCCGTGGTCATCTTGAATTAAGTACATTTTTGAACCATGAAGTACACCAGGTCGCCCTTTTCCAATTGCGAGCGCGTGCTTATCTGTATCAAATCCTTGTCCAGCAGCTTCGACACCATACAACTTAACGTTATCTTGAATAAATGGATAAAACGTGCCTATAGCATTAGAACCGCCACCTATACAAGCCACCACAGCATCAGGTAATCGTCCTGCTTTTTGAAGTATTTGGTCTTTTATTTCACGGCCAATTACACTTTGAAAATCTCTAACCATTGTAGGAAACGGATCAGGTCCTAATGCTGAACCGAGTAAATAGTGTGTATCCTCAACATGACTCACCCAATATTGTAACGCCTTATTAACCGCATCCGAGAGTGTTCCTTGACCATCATCAACGGCTTCAACTTTGGCACCTAATAATTCCATTCGAAATACATTGAGCTGTTGGCGTTTAATATCTTCTCTACCCATAAATACGATTAACTCCATATCGAACAATGCAGCAACTGTGGCACTTGCTACCCCGTGCTGACCAGCTCCTGTCTCTGCAACCAATTTATTTTTGCCCATTCGCTTTGCCAATAATGCTTGACCTAATGCATTATTTATTTTATGCGCACCTGTATGATTTAAATCTTCCCGTTTTAAATATATTTGAGCGCCACCCAGTGCTTGGGTGTAAGATTTTGCATACGTCAACGGTGTTTCTCTACCTACATATTCTTTTAAATAGTACGATAATTCATCTTGAAATGATTGATCATTTTTTGCTTTCTCATATGCTTGTTTCAATTCATTAATTGCCGGTATTAGTGTTTCCGGAACATATTGACCACCATATTCTCCGAAAAATCCTAGTTCATCTGCTTCGGTTTGTATATTAAACATTCTTTTGTACTCCCTTCAATTGTTGTATTACAGCTAACATTTTATTTTTGTCTTTCATACCATTTGTTTCGATTCCGCTTGAAATGTCATAACCTACGTGATTTAGATGTAATGTTTCAATTTGTTTTATTTTGTTAGCATCAATACCTCCAGCGATTAAAAACGGAACGGATTGCTTAATGCGTTTTAAAATCGTCCAATCAAATGAATGACCAGTCCCACCATATTGTTTAGATGGCGTATCTATAATAAATAAGTCTACATAAGGACGATATCGTTCAATTTCATCTATGATATTCTGGCTAGCTGGTAACGCTTTAATTATTTTAATATTCTTAAAATTCAGCCTAATTTGCTTGATAAATGCTATTGTTTCTTCCCCATGGAGTTGAATCGCATTGATATGCGTTTGTTTTAACATTTTCTTTATAAGCTGGAAGGTGGGATTAACCATTACAACTACTTTATCTATACCATCTGGAACAAACTGGGCTAACGCATTAATTTGTTCAATCTCTAAATGACGTTTGCTTTTAGGATAGTATACAAAACCCACCATATTTACATTCAGAGTAGACAACTTTAACACTTCTGATTTTGTTTTAAATCCACAAAATTTTAAAATCATACTCTCACCTTTTTTAATTTAAGTGATGGTATAAAATGTTCTAACTGATTACAATTCATTAAAGCACCACCCACTAATAAGCCGTCAATACCACTATTTATGATTTGTTTGACATCTTGTTGTGAATGAATACCACTTTCAGATATATAAAAATAGTTTTCCTTTTTATACTCAAGTATATGATTCGTATGTTCAACATCGGTGTTAAAGGATTTTAAATCTCGATTATTTACACCAATGATTTGCGGTTCTAACTCATATGCCCTTTGTAACTCATTATCATCATGTACTTCAACTAATACTTCTAATCCCTTAGACGTCGCATAATGATAAAGTTGTTTTAACTTTTCATCAGTAAGGATATTCACAATGAGTAAAATAATTGATGCACCCGCTTGTTTAGCAACATCAATTTGAAGCGGATCAATGATAAAATCTTTACACAACACCGGCAATTGTGTCTTTGCCGATAAAGCTTGTAATCTTTCAAAACTACCACCAAAATATTGTTCATCAGTAAGGATAGAAATGGCATCTGCGCCATATCTTTCATAATCTTTTATTTGTTGAACTACATCTTTTTGTTGAAATGCCTTAATGGAAGGACTCTTCGATTTGATTTCGGCGATTAATACTAAATTTTCATTTCTACTTAATGCATCGGTTAAACGTGCTTTACTACTATGTTTTGTCGCTTTTAATGTTTGTAATTTCTGATGATAATAACCATCGTTTAATAAACGCTTTTTATATGCCACTATGTCATTTAATATTGTCACAACTATCACCTCTAACTTGTAAAAATTGTTTCATCGCACGACCACTATCAATTAAATGTTGTGCGAGATCTATTCCAGAAGCGATTGTAGCTACTTTTTCTGAAACATATAATGCAAGTGCTGCATTCAATACAACAACATCTCTTTTACAAGATGTGTCACGACCACTTAAAATGTCCAACGTAATTTGTTTGTTTTCAATTGGACTACCACCTTGTAATGCTATGTTATCAGCAACCTTTAATCCATAATCTTTAGCATTAATATAATAATGCGTTATATTACCTTTTTCATTTAGCTCATAAATTTCATTGTCACCAGATAATGTAGCTTCATCCATACCGTTGGCTCCGTGTATTACGATTGCTCTTCGACGCCCTAAATCTCTAAGCGTTTGCGTTATCATGTGCAATCGACTTGGGTCGTATACGCCCATGACTTGATAAGTTAATTTAAACGGATTGATAAGTGGCCCAATTATATTAAAAATAGTCGGCATAGGAATCATTTTTCTAACGGGTTGAATATGTTTCATAATGGGATAAGATTCCATCGCATTAATAAATGCCAATCCTCGCCTTTCGATTTGTGATGGTACATCTGATACTTTCGTCGTCCTTATGTCTAATTCTTTTAATAAGTCTGTGCTTCCTGAATGCGATGTGATGCTTCTATTTCCATGTTTGATAACCGGAACACCTGCGCTCGCGACGACAAACGATACCGTCGTTGAAATATTAAAGCTATTTGATTTATCCCCTCCTGTTCCACACACACAAATACTGCCTTCATATGTCGGTTGTTTAGGATACATAGTTTGAATTAAACCATTGGCAATATAAGTTAATTCTTCTTGTTTAATATCTTTTTTAGTAAAACGCGTTAGTACATCGACTTTATCTTCAATATCAACTTGCGGATCTGTTAGATACGCTATCAATTGCGTTGCCTCTGATTGGGTTATAGTAGTATGGTCATTTATATGTTTTAGTAGCACCATTCAGATGCCCCCTTTCCTTTACAATATGAATGAAATTCTTAATGATTTGTGCGCCAAACTCAGTGGCGAATGATTCGGGATGATATTGAATTCCGAAATGTAGATGTTCCTTATCTTCAAAGGATTGTATTGCATCTTTTGTCCGCCCAGTAATGATTAAATTCTTTGGAAAAGACGCTATGTCACTGACAAGCGAGTGATATCTCATTATTTTAATTTGATGTGGTATCGACAAATAGAGTGGCGACTGATTTTGAATTTCAAGTGTGTCCACTTTGCCGTGCATCACTTTTTCTCCTTGGACAACTTTGCCACCGTAATAGCAAGTAAGTGCTTGAGCGCCTAAACATACCCCTAGAATAGGTAATGAATGATAGTTATCAATAATTGTCATCAATTCATCCCCATCTAATGGGTGGCCAGGACCTGGAGAAATAATCACACCATCAATTTGATCTAAATAATGCAATACATCTTTATCATTTGGATATTTAATACATACATCATCAATTTGACTAACAATATCAACTAAGTTATACGTAAATGAATCATAATTATCTATAATTAGTATCATGGTGTTACCTCCAGTAAACTTTTGGCTTTAAGTCGCGTTTCTTCAAGCTCCTTTTCAGGTACAGAATCGTATACCACCCCACAGCCTGCCTCAACATTAACCGTATTGTCATCAATGAGCATGGTCCGTATTGCCAATGCAAAATCTAAATTTTGGTTACAATTGATATAACCAACGCCACCACTATAGACGCCTCTCTTATATGGATATGCTTCATATATACGTTGTATTGCTCTTAGTTTAGGCGCACCAGAAACGGTTCCAGTTGGTAAAAGACTTGCAATAATAGTCATCGGAGATAACCCCTTTTTAATTTTGCCTTTCACTTCACTGACGATATGCATGACATGTTCATATTTTTCAATTACCATAAGTTTAGATATTTCAGAAGATCCAGTGATACTCACTCTATGAATGTCATTTCTACCTAAATCTACAAGCATACTATGTTCACTTCGCTCTTTCTCATCTGTGATTAATTGATTAGCATTACGCTCATCCTTTTCTGGCGTTGTACCACGTTGAATCGTTCCAGCAATGGGATTCGTTGTCACCTCACCGTTATGAACTGCGACAAAACTTTCTGGTGAGCTCCCAACTATAATCTCTCGGTCCATGTTGATGTAATACATATATGGGCTAGGGTTTTTCCGTTTTAAATTTTGATAAAGCTGATAACTTAATTGGTTCTTATCCGCTTTGAAATGATGCTCATAACTATATATTCTAGAAGGTACAACTTGAAACATATCTCCTTCAGTAATCCGTCGTTTCATTTCTTGGATGATATGAATGAATTGTTCATCAGAAATATTTGCTTTTATATGTGATCGCTTAGGTCGTTTTTTAATATCTTCTTGATAAACTTGAATATGTGATAATGACTGAACGTTACGAGCTACCCTAGTTTTTAATTCAGTTTTACTTACTTTTGAAAATTGATTTGACGCAATAGCGTATAACTCATCTTTATAATGATCAAATACAAACACATCTTCTATCATATAGAGCGTTGCGTCGTGTGTTGTTTTCTTACTTTCAATAGCGATGCGTTGTAAAATTGGAAATTCATGTCGCACTAAATCAAAACTACACGTTCCGATAAAACCTGAAATAAATGGCAATTGCTTTAATGTTTCATCATCAATGTCACAATCAAACTGATTGATGTATGATTTCAAATAATTGTATGGCTCAGAAGTTATTGTTTGAGTTCCTTTTAAAGTTTCAATCATCAAAGAATTATCATTTAATTTGACAGTGCCATAAGGCTCAAATGCTACGATAGAGTATCTACCTTTCAATTGTTGTTGACTCGTACTTTCCAGTATAATTTTTCGTTCGTTTAACTGCCCTAAAACTTCGGGCGTTATATGCGCTCTTAATACTTCATAATAAAAATCCATTTTCTCATTCCTTTCATTAAAAAAGTCAGCCTCCTTATCTAAAGGACGCTGACGCGCGGTACCACCTTAATTAACGCAATATTCCAATTATTCGGAATATTGAACATTCACTCATTGATATTAATTTGTTTTACTAGCATAAACCCAATTTCATATTAAGCGGTGTTGATTTACATCACCCATCAACTTTCTGTCACTACCATACTTATCACTACTTCATTTATGCTATTAAATTGAATATTAAAAACACCACAGCATACGCGCTCACTTTATAAGGACGCGTTACCGTGGTGCCACCTTAATTAACAATAAATTGTTCACTCATCAATTATTAAACTTTAGAATTCCAGACCCAATTCGATAAATACGTTGTGCCAATTTGCATCACCCATTGGCTTTCTATTTGCTACAAACCATATCATCTACTTCATTCATAGAATTGTGTGATATTTCTTATAATTCAGTATAATACAAAAATCTATTTTGTTTGTCAACAATGGATTATAAATTTATAGGTGATAAACAGTATGCATAAAGAAGATTTTGTGTTGCTTCAATAGATTCTATATGCGTTCTCTCTAGTGCATGAGATGATTCGATACCAGCACCAAATAGGCCATGACGAATATCAGCACCAGCTTTTAAGGCTGCTGACGCATCTGAACTATAATAAGGATAAATATCCACTTTATATGGTATATCATTTATTTTACATAAATTTATGAGATGTGATTTTAATTCTTTATGATATGGACCAGATCCATCTTTAGCACAAATTGATACGGTGTATTCATCTGATGACTGGCCATCACCTAATGCGCCCATATCAAGTGCAATAAATTCTACTATCTTATCCGATATAGAAGCATTAGCACCATAACCAATTTCTTCGTTATTGGAAATGTAAAATTGAGTTGTATATGGTAATTGCGTTTTTTCTTGCTTAAGTTTCTCTAGCAATTCTAGTATCATTGCCACGCTCGCTTTATCATCTAAATGTCTTGATTTGATAAATCCTGATGAGGTAATTTCAGTTCTAGGATCAAAACTGACAAAGTCTCCCACTTCAATTCCTAAATCTCTTGTCTCTTGATCAGATGTCGTTTTTTCATCGATACGGATTTCCATATGTTCACTATCTCTTGGTATTTCATGGTTATTTCTGTAAACGTGCACACTTGTTTCATGCATACATATCGTTCCAGTATATGTTTGTCCCGATTCAGTTTGAATCTCACAATATTCTCCCTCAATAGCATTGTATGTAAATCCACCTATTAAGCTTATAGCCAATCGGCCATCCTCTTTAATGTCTTTAACCATTGCTCCCAATGTATCTACATGAGCAGTAATACATCTTTGTTGCGCTTGGTTTTCTCCTTGAACTTCGATAATTAAAGCGCCTTTATTTGTTATCTTTGTGTCATAACCTAGTGATTCAACTCTATTCTTAACATAATTGATTGCCTCTGTCGCATTACCAGATGGACTATTGATTTCTGTGAGTTCTTTTATTGTTTTCAATACCTTTTGAGTCATCATTATCTCCCCCTAGTTAAATTATTTATTGGTAACATTTTATCGTATTTATAATACTATCACTATTAATTCATTTATTTTACTATTGTTTATCTATAGTCTGTACCTTACAATGTACATATTCTGAAAATTTCGAAATAAGGTGATTCAATATGCAACATATTTTATTTGTAGGTCTTGGTTTGATTGGTGGAAGTTTAGCCAGCAACTTAAAATATTACCAGCCTAACTTAACCATATCTGCTTTTGATGCAGATAAAAATCAACTAGAAAAAGCTTTGTCGATTGGAATAATTGACGAAAAAGTTGAAGATTATAGTGAAGGTGTTAAAAAAGCAGACGTTATCATTTATGCTACGCCTGTACAACAAACTGAAGTGTATTTAAAAGAATTACCTAATTATCAAACACAACCTCATTTGATTGTAACTGATACTGGCAGTACGAAAGCTAATATTCAAAGCTACGAAGCATTTCTGTTAAGCAATGATATTCATCTTATTGGTGGCCATCCAATGGCTGGAAGTCATAAATCAGGTGTTCTTAACGCTAAAAAACACTTATTTGAGAATGCTTACTACATCCTTGTTTATAATGATGCACGCAATGCTGAAACAGCCCAAAAATTACAATCATTATTATCAACGACATCTGCAAAATTTATAACAACCTCTGCTCAAGAACATGATTACATTACTGGTGTCGTCAGTCACATACCTCATATTATTGCATCAAGTTTAGTTCATTTAAGCGAATCAAACTCAAATCATCATGCTTTGATAACTCAATTAGCTGCTGGTGGTTTTAGAGATGTTACACGTATTGCTAGTAGTAATGCAGATATGTGGCGTGATATTACATTTAGTAACCAAGAGAACATACTTCACCTATTGGATATGTTACAACAACAGATAGATTCAATTTCCACGCATATTCGCTCAAATCACACTGATGAGATTCATGATTTCTTCTCAAGCGCTAAAAAGTTCAGAGACCAGCTCCCAGTTAAGCAACAAGGTGCACTAAGTATTGCGTATGATCTTTATGTAGATATTCCAGATAAATCGGGTATGATTAGCAAAGTTACTTCTATCTTAAGTTTACATAATATTTCTATAAGTAACTTAAAAATTCTCGAAGTTCGTGAAGATATTTTAGGTGCTTTGCAAATTAGCTTTAAAACTCCTGAAGATCGCGAACGTGGTATTCAGGCATTACATGATTTTGAAACATATATTTTATAAGTATATCCTCCTAACTTGATGACGCTCCTAAAATATTAGAAGTTCAAGACACCGATGATTGGACCCCAATGCAAAAATGATACAAATATTGCACAATTGGGCATCGAGCCCTGAGTAAAGAGAACTTCACAAAGATATACCACGAGCAAAGCAAGTTTGAAATTGGAATGCCCAATTTTCATCTTGATACCATCATTGTTAGGAGGACATTATTTACATTTTATGCCCTGCCATTAAACCTAATCGTCCATGCTTTGTTCCAGCATCAGTATAAGATATCGCTTTAGATATAATGCCCTTCCCATATTTATTTTGTAAATAATCAATAGTTTTGGCTAATTTCTCATCTCGTCTTCTTTCATATTCATCAATAAACAAATTGAGTTGACGGTCTTCTTCATTAATAAGTTGTGTCAATGATACACTCAATGTCCGATACAGCGCGTGTTTATCACATAATTGATTCGCATAATAATTTACTACCTTATAAATATCTCGCTCCAAGTTTGTCGCATCCGTTAATGTATATTGCTTATGTACGCCGCCACCTTCCGTATAGCCAAATGAAAAGTGAATGGTTCTTGCCAATTGCTTACGTGCTCTTATTCTACTAGCAACATCTTCAATTAGTTCTTGCATGACTACCTTCGACTCTTCAAATCGGTAATCTCTCATCAAAATTTGGCTTTTGCATATAGAAGGATTAGTAACATTATATTTCTCTCTCAATTTACTTTGATCAATACCGTTTGCGTGTAAATGCATATCCACCCCTATTACACCAAAATCTCTTTTGAGATATTTATACGGATACTGTGCTAAATCCCCTACCGTTACAATCCCTTTCTTGTTAAGTTTTGCTTCTGTTTTTTTATTAATGCCCCAAAATTCCCTTAGTGGCGAAATTTTCCACAACTTTTGGGGGACATCATAATATCTCCATTCTGTAATACCATTGGCTGTATGCTTCGCTTCGATATCCATTGCAACCTTACTTAATAACATATTTGAGCCTATGCCTATTGTGCAATATATCCCTGTTTTATCTTCTATCTCTTTTTGTAATCGCTCTGCAAATGACTGAACAGTAGAGTTAAATCGATGATAACTATTAGTTACATCTAAAAAAAATTCATCGATGCTATATTGATGCAAGTCTTCTCCTGGTACATATTTAAGTGCAATTTTAGAAATTTCAATTGAAACTTCTAAATATTTTCTCATGCTAGGATTAATAATATAAATGTCATTCCGATGTGGTATTTCAAATAGCCTAGATCCTGTTTTAATACCAATTTCTTTTAGTTTAGGTGTAGCTGCTAAAACAACTGAACCTTGTCTTTTAGTGTCTGCAACTACTGCCAATTTTGTTTCTAGTGGGTCCAACCCTTTGTCGATGCATGAAACACTAGCAAAAAAGCTCTTTTGATCAATACACAGAATATCTCTATCCTCCAACAAATTATAATCATACATGCCAGATACCTCCCTTATCCAATTCCTATTATATACGAACACTTGTTCCATTTCAATAAAAATAAGAACGAGTGTTCTCAAAATTATTTTGGAGTCGTATCTTAAAACATGCTATACTATGGATGAAATTACTATTTCAAGGAGGAAATAAAATGCCAATCATCAATGTTAAATTATTAGAAGGACGTTCTGATGAACAATTAAAAAATTTAGTTACTGAAGTAACAAATGCCGTTGAAAAAACAACTGGAGCTAATAGAGAAGCTATTCATGTTGTCATTGAAGAAATGCAAAAAAATCATTATGGCGTTGCAGGCGTTAGAAAATCAGACACTGAATAAAACGCAGATAAGTTTACATAATAATATTATGGTATTTAATTGCGTAGTAAAAAAGCACACTTGCTAAGTGTGCTTTTTTACTGTTATTTAATTATTTAAAAATTCTTGAATAGCCTTTTTGTTTTTATCTTTATCAATATCTAATGCACTGCCATCATTATTAGTATTAATATTTTGGTATGAATTATTAATCGGCACTGTAAGAGATTCTACGTTCTTATCTCCTCTAATACCAAAACTTATACCTGTTTGGAATATCGCTGAATTAGGCATACTTGTATTAATATAGCCTCTCAAAATACCAGCTACTTTAGGCAACTTAACTACAGAGCTAGGCGTAACTAATTCTTTTTTCAACGTTTGCATAACTTGTTGTTGACGTCTAACTCGCCCAAAGTCTCCTTCCTCATCATGTCTAAATCTTGCATATCCAAGTAATTCTTTACCATTCAAACGATGATGACCTTTTTTAAGAGATACGCCAATGTTTTCAGACATATCTTTTTCTACGTCCATAGGAACACCATTTGGCTCTAATTCATCGATCATTTTTTCAAAGCCTGTAAAATCAATGACTGCATAATATTCCGGATTGATACCTAAATTCTTATTTAATGTTTTTCTTAGCAGTTCTGGACCACCAAGTGAATATGCTGCATTAATTTTGTAATTTTGATACCCAGGTATTTCTGCATAAATATCTCGCATTACTGACATCATTTTCATCTTTTTATGAATAAAATCATATTGAACTACCATGATGGAGTCAGTTCTTGACTTACCACCATTTGCTTTGTCAGCGCCTAATACAAGTACAGAAATCTTACCATCATTTTTAACAGGTCCGTTAAACTTATGTACTTTAATATCTTTGGCATGTTTCTCAGCATAATTAACACCACTACGATAACTATGGACGATATAAATAATAGCTGCAAGAAGCAATATTACTATAATCAAAATAATAAAAGGTAATTTTCGTAGTTTTTTCTTATTTCGTCGTTTAGAAGGTGTCTCTGATTCTGCTTGTCGTCTGTATACTGTCTTATCCTTCTCTTCTGTCATATTTACCTACCTTACGTCTTGTAAAAATCTTCAAAATTGTATATCTATGTACTATAATTATATATAATTAAGTTATAGAAGTTACTTTAAAAAATCAAGTAATTTTTAAATAAATGGTACTAAGGTCCAATGAAAGGATGGCATAAATGAATATTAATACAGCATATTTTGCTGGTGGGTGTTTCTGGTGTATGACCAAACCTTTCGATCAATTCGATGGTATAGAAACAGTAACATCTGGCTACATGGGTGGTTCAACTCACAACCCTACTTATGAAGATGTGAAAAGTGGGACCACAGGACATTATGAAACTGTAAAAATCGAATATGATGTTGCACTGTTTTCTTATAATAAATTATTGGAAGTATTCTTTTCGGTAATTGATCCTATTGATGATGGCGGTCAGTTTCAAGACAGAGGTTCTCAATATAGAACGGCAATCTTCTACACGAATGAGGACCAAAAAAACTCGCTGAACAATACATCCACCAACTCGAGCAAACCATTCATTCTGAAAAAGCAATAGCAACTAAAATCTTACCCGCTTCAACATTTTACAAAGCAGAAGAATATCATCAAGATTTTTATAAAAAGAACCCTGAGCGTTATGCTCAAGAACAACAAGACCGAGCTAACTATAGCGCAAATTAAACACATAAATAATCAAAGGCATCCTTCATAAATGATTGTTATCATTTCAGTTGTAGGATGCCTTATTTTTAAATAATGATTTATTTATGACGAATAACTCTCATTACTTTTAGCATACTATACCATAATGAACTGTCTTTTCTATAAACTAAAAATCTTGGTTCCCAATTAGGGCTATATTTTTCTTTATATTTACGTAATCCTTGAAAGCGATAAAGTCCATTGAAATGTTCAAAAACACGACCAGCTACACGTTCACGTGGATATGAATAATTTAATTGACCTACATTCGATAATGTTGCCATACCCATATTAAATGCTTTATAGCCTTTGTCTTTACCCCAAAGTAGCATATGCAAATACAAACCGTCCATTAAAGGTAAATCAAGGTCAGGTAACCAACGAATTAAATCAACAGAAATAGCTTCATTATAATAAGTAGGCATTAAAGTACAAAACGCAATTACTTTACCCTCTTCATTCTTCATGATTCCAATAGGCGCTTGTTGTAAATAGTCTTCAGTAAATTGTCCTACTGAAAAATGCATTTCATTACGTCCATCTAACCATTGATCACTGACATATTTCAATTCAGAAATAATATCCATTGAAAAAGGTGGTTCTAAAATTTCAAATTGAATATTTAAATCATCGAATTTATTAAGTGTCGCTCGAAAACCACGACGTTTCTTTCCTGATGTCGTAAATTGAGTTAAATCTATGATGGCTTCTTCGCCCAATTTGAAGAATTGATTACCAAAATTATGATAAAGTGGCATAAACCGATCTGATACTTGATAAAAAATGATGTCATAACCTAACTTTTCACCATAATTATAAAAATCAATCAGCAACGATTGGAAAGCATTTGGGTCACCAATTGGATCACCTAACACAACAAGTGCATTACCTTTATAACGATACATTAAAAATGCTTGTTCATTTTCATGCATAAAGATATCTTTATCTCCACTGTAGATCAGATGACTTAAATAATTACCACCATATGTTTCGATGATTGCTTTACATTGTGACAAATCTTCAAATTGGTGTGGTCTATTGTATTTTGACTCAAGGAGCCATGCAACTATACCCACTAACATTACAACGACAAGAATTGTTAACCAGAAATAATATTTTAATAATGATGTATCCATTTCAATATGATAAATGTCCAGCGCATATAATGTTTCGGAAATAATAATGTGATTAACGTATAATACAAAGACGCTCAAAATAATAGCTACAATGAACCTCTTTAATCTAAATGGTCGCTTCACAACTTTAGATCGGCGATATGCAAGAACAAGTAATACAAATATTAGAATAATCCATGATAATAAGATTAAAGATGCATAAGTGTATATTGTCGCAGCGAAAATTAAAATAAGCGAAATCATTACAAATAAAATAGCACGACGACTTTGCTTGTATACCCCTCTAACATTAAGAAGTAATAATAAACAAGCACTAGTATGAATAGATAACATAATATAATATGCAAAATGATGATCATCATATAAGCCATCATAAACAATCGTAATGTTATTAATAAAGAATACAAAACTTGTGATTAATACTAAAGTGGCTAAAGCAAAAGATGGTATTTTAGCAATAATATCTTTTTGATAAGAAAATAAAAACGATGTTACATCTTTTGCAGGAACAAAATATTTAGATTCTTCAAAGTATTTTCTAGCAGATGAACCAAATTCAAAAGTAGATAATACAAGTGCAATAATGACTGGTACAAAGTAATAAGCGAAACGATACAACAATAACGCTAATAAAACTTTTTCTTCAGGAACGCCTAACGACTTTAATCCTAGTAATACAACTAAATCGAAAGCACCAAAACCTCCGGGAATGAAACTGACTAATCCAGAAAGCGCAGCAATGATAAAAATTCCAATTACAGTCGTAAATGCGACATTAATATCAACAATAACTGTCGATAAATAAAGTACTGATGCAGCAGCAAGCCACTCAACACTAGAAACCAATGTGCAATAAACACCTAAATATTTGTTATAACGATCAATAGGATTAATCATAGTATAAGCAATAAATAAAGGTAAGAATAATGCAACAATATATAATATCCATCTTACCCAGCTTACTTTATTTAATATGTGCGAAGCATCAAAGATATGTAATACGACAAGAATAGATAGAAGACTCAAACCTGTCAACATTGATATAAGTATAATTGAAATGGCATGCACTAATTTTTTTCGATCCGTTGTATAATTTTTATACACAAATGCTCTAAATCCAGCACCGATAAACCCACCAAAACCAACAATAGCATTGAGTGCATTAATAATATAGCTCACTTTAAACACTCTTATCAGTGGGATATCAAGTTTCAATCCCTTAACCAATATAAGATCGTATAAGCTCAGCAAAATCATTGCAGCACCACCACAGATAAATAAGCCTACAAGGTACCAACGATTAATTTTGCTAAAAGCTTCAAGCGTTTGCTTGAAATTAATATGAGCTAGTTCATGATATAGCGTGGCAACAACTGCTATAAACAACACTGCAGCAAAAACAAATTTAAGTATAGATAATAATCTATTTTTTAGTTCTTCAGTCATATCATACCTCTACCTTCAACTTCGATTAGTTTAAAATATATCATACCTTCATTTGAATGAACATATGAATATATATTACACGTGCTAACAGTATTGTAATGTACGTGAGATTATACATTCAGATTTCAAAATTTGATATGTACATTGCATTAAAAAACTAGGGCTAAGAAAAAGTGGATATCCCTCTTTCTCAGCCCTAGTCAACTACTACAAAGTAACACTCTAGCATTATTTGTCTTTTACTCGACTATACTTTGTATCAACAAGCCGTACTAATCGGCTCGAGTATATTCTTTTGTCTCTTCTTTTTTTATTTCATATTCTCCTGAATCATTACCGTAATACTTATTATAACGACGTTTAAATAATAAGAACATGTGAGAGACTAATACTTTAAGTATCGCATATCCTGGTATACCTAATATAACACCAACGATTCCTAATAAATTACCAGCACTTAATAAGATGAAAATAATTGTTAAAGGATGAATTTTCAATGTTTTACCCATGACATTAGGTGAAATAAAATGTCCTTCGATAAATTGAACAAGCGTCCATACTACAATTAATTTCAATAACATAAGTGGAGATGTAATAATAGCTATGATAATAGCTGGTGAAATCGCAATAGTTGGACCTAAATAAGGAACAACGCTTGTAACAGCTGCGATACATGCAAGCACCAATCCATAATCAAGCCCAATGATAGAATAACCAATAAAGAGTAAGATACCGATACAAAATGAAACAATAATTTGGCCTTGAATATAAGAACCCACTTGTACACTCATTTTCTCCATTAAATCATGGTAATCTTTTCTAAATTTTGGTGGCATAATCTTAGTTGAATACTCTTTAAACTTATGACCATCCTTTAACATAAAGAACAATACAAATGGTGTTGTGACAAGCACTACGCCTACATTTACTATCGCTTCTGCAAAACTTCTTATTTTAGTTCCAAATCCATCAAAATAACTCGAAACCATCGAAGGAATCTTGTTAGAGACAGAGTCTAACCAATCTTGTATTTGAGTATAAAATGAAGATAAGAAAGAAAAATGCGTAACTTGATCTATTGCATTATTAAATTTATCTACATACTTAGGGAAATTGTTCGCTAAGCGTGTGATTTGATCACTGATTAATGGAATTAATAAATTAATAATTAATGTTGCGCCACCAACAATTGCTAAAAACACAATAATAATGCCCAGCAATCTTGGGATATTATATCTTTCCATCAAATTGATAATTGGATTAATAAGATAAAACAAAATGAGCGATAAAATAATTGGTGCCACAATTGTATTAAATATAATGATAAATGGTTCAAAAACATATGAAACTTTATCAAATATAAATATTACAATGCCTATGAGCACTAATGAAAGTAAAGCAAATAATAAATCTTTACCGCCTAAAAACTTCATAAAACGCGTTTCTGTAAAACTGAATTTTTTTGCGCTGTTATCTTCAACTTGTTTATTTTCAGTTGTCATGTTTCTCACCATACCTTAACTAACTTATAGAACTAAAGCTATCTAACATCATAACATAAAAACAATTAAATGTTGTTTCGCTTTAAGATGAACTTATTTGTGTTTCAAAATGATAAATATGTAGTGCAAGATAAACAATTTCAGAATCATCAATAGGAATATTTAAATGTTTTTGTATCATTCTTGAGATTTTAAAAGCAGTATTGTATGCATTAGGATAATGGTTTTTAACCATATCAATAAAGACATCTTGAGCGTAAATATATTCTTTTTTATTAAGACGTCGAATTAAAAATTGGATATGTCTAATAAATCGTTGATATTGAACTGTATGATTATCAATTTCATGGTTCAAATCATTTTCAATAATCAGTATGCTTTTACTAATTAACTTATTAATTAAAGACATTTCGTGTATTGTTAAATCCTCAGTGTTAGATGCGATATGTAATGCGATAAATCCAATTTCATCAGGTGGAAAATTGACATCTAGTCGTTGATTCAGTTTATCAATAACTTGGCTTGCAATTGCATAAGCGCCACTATAT
Source organism: Staphylococcus sp. GDY8P47P (assembly GCF_016892225.1). Taxonomy (NCBI): domain Bacteria; kingdom Bacillati; phylum Bacillota; class Bacilli; order Caryophanales; family Staphylococcaceae; genus Staphylococcus; species Staphylococcus sp. GDY8P47P. The sequence continues at coordinate 43,778 of NZ_JAFENV010000006.1, forward strand.
AAATGTTTGGTTTCAATAGCAAATGGATTACTAATAATTTGATTTTGCTTTAATCTTTTGTATGCAAATATAATGTGATCAGTCAAAGCAACAACCAGATTTTTATCGTCAGTAGTATGCGTTGTACTCGTTATAAAATTGACTGCTTCAATTATCGCTTGTAGAACATCTTCATCTGCAATTTCAACTAAAGATTTATAATATTCTTGCTGTTGCTTTTGTTCTAGCTTATAAACTTTTTCTATTGAAGCACTTTCATCTAAGGTCATTCCAGCCTTTTTATTAAAGCCAATACCTTTTCCAATGAGAATAACCTCTTGATTATTATAAGTGCATATGATGACGTTGTTATTTAAAGCTTTAGAAATAGTATACTCACTCATCATAATCACCTTTCTTTATAATATATGAATTATAAAACGAATTATTAAAAATGAAAAGATTTCAAACTTAATGTAAAAACTCCTTCCAACGTTATGAAACCTAAATTCAATACATTGAAAGGAGTATGTTAATAATATTATATTAAATAGTTATTCAATCGATTACTTTTTAGGTAGTTGATTTTCTCTACCCCAAGTTTCAATGCCAAACAAGTTAATTTCGAGATTCTCTGGTTTGAACACAGGTTTCATACCAGCTTTACGTTGTTTTTGATAATCTTTCATGACAGCTATAGCTATATTTGAAAGACCGATAATAGAAATCAAGTTAACAATCGCCATTAATCCCATAAATAAATCGGCAGTACTCCATACTGTTTCAGTTTTCACAACTGAACCAACAAATACTAATAAAACAACTAAACATCTGAAAATAAACATAATTGCTTTATTTTTAGATAAAAATTCAATATTTGATTGGCCGTAGTAATAGTTACCGACTACAGAAGAAAATGCGAATAACGTAATCGCAACTGTTAAGAAGATACCCCCAGCTGAACCTAAATGTTCATTTAATGCTGATTGAGTAACTTGAACACCTTGAGGTGCACTTTCACCAAATTTTAATCCTGAATATAATAAAATCATAATCGCTGTAGCTGTACAAACTAACATAGTATCGAAAAATACACCAAGTGATTGAATTAAACCTTGTTTCACTGGGTGTGGTACAGCCGCTGTAGCAGCAGCATTAGGTGCCGAACCCATACCAGCTTCGTTAGAGAATAAACCACGTTTAATACCTTGAAGGATAGCCGCACCAACAGCGCCTCCGGTAACTTGTTCGAAACCAAACGCACTCTTAATGATCGTACCTATCATTGGAACAATTTGGTCGATATTTAATAATAAAATAACTAAAACCATTCCAATATAAATGATCGCCATGATAGGCACAATCAATGATGATAATGTCGCAATACTGCGCACACCACCAAAGATGATGATTCCTGTAATAACTGCCAATATAATACCTGTTATAACTGGACTTATGTTGTATTGAGTATTTAATGACTCTGCAATTGTATTAGATTGAACAGTATTAAATACAAACGCAAATGTTACAGTAATTAATATTGAGAATAAAATACCTAACCATTTTTGATTTAAACCTTTAGTTATGTAGTAAGCTGGCCCCCCACGGAATCCACCTTCTTTATCGTGAACCTTATAAATTTGAGCTAAAGTAGCTTCCATAAACGCACTTGCCGCTCCAATGAAAGCAATTACCCACATCCAAAATACTGCACCAGGTCCACCAAGCACAATTGCCGTAGCTACGCCGGCAATATTACCAGTACCTACTCGAGAACCAGCACTGATTGCAAATGCTTGAAATGGTGATATACCTTTTTCACCACTATTCAATGTTTCAGGTTTCTCTACTAAAGCTCTAAACATTTCTGGCAACATACGTAATTGCACAAATTTAGAACTAATTGTAAAGAAGAAGCCTACAGTTAATAGTAATCCAATTAAATATTGCGACCAAATTAAATCATTACCTACCTGAACGATTGTTTTAAACCACCCAGGTATTAAATTATCAAAATCACTCATTAAATCCCTCTCATCTATAATTAATTAATATCCTAAGATATATTACAAGAGATTTATACTGCATTGAATAAACTCAATAAAATAATACTAATGTATATTACGTTTGAGGTTATACAACATCAATATAAATCTCTTGAAAGATTAAAATTGGTTAAAATAACAAGTTCAATTTTATCATTTTCTTTTTAAATTGAAAATAAAATTTTTTGAGCAATTAGTCGATTGTCATATCTAGAACGTCTCCAAACTCCTTAACATCAACGATAAATGAACCATTTGTATATTGTTCAGATAAATGAATATCAGTTATTTGTCCTTCTTCCGTATGACTTTCAGAATATAATGTATACATATGCTCATCTTTAACAACATGACCAGCAACAATACGGTGTGGATTTTTCTTCAATTCTTTAAGTAATGTAATTCCTCTTTGTGCTCGCTTAGCTTGTTGTAGAATTTTATAGCTGATTCGTTTTACAGCGCCTCTTTGAGTAGCCATTATAATTGAACTATCTTGATTTACGGCATCTGTCATAACTACAACATCTTCATCTTTTAAATTAATAGATTTAACACCAGCTGCTCTCAATCCCGTATCAGATAATTCTTCAGTTGAATACGTTAATGACATGCCTTTATGAGTTAATACAGTAATCAATTGATTTTCATTTAGGCGCATTACACTAATTAATTCATCCTGTGCTTTAACTTTCATGGCGACTAACGGTTTATTGTAGCGCGTTGTCTTAAATAAACTAACGTTACTTTTCTTAATCATACCATTTCGCGTTGCTAATACATAAAATGCATCATCTTTGAAGTTTTGCTCATTGTATACATCGACCACAGTTTCATTATCGTCTAGAGGAACAATCTGAGAAACATGTTGCCCAAGTTCTTTCCATCTGATATCCGATAATTTATGAACCGGAATAAATAAATATCTACCTTTATTTGTAAATACTAGTACCGTGTCTTGCGTATTGACTGTTTGATATTTGAGTAAACTATCTCCATCTTTGAGTCCAATTTCTGCAACACCACTGGCATTAAAACTACGTGTAGATGTGCGTTTAATATAACCCTGACGTGTGATACTTAAAACAACATCTTCACTTGGCACCATCACTTCTTTATCAATTTTAATTTCTGCAATTTCCGCTTCAATTGATGACAAACGTTCAGATTTAAATCGTTTTCGAATGTCAGTCAATTCATTCTTAATTACTTGTAACAGCGCATCATGATTATCCAGTATATGACGATATTCTTTAATCATATTTGCTAACTCATTATGTTCATTTTCTAACGCAACGATATCTGTATTCGTTAAACGGTATAGTTGAAGCATAACGATAGCTTCTGCTTGCGCTTCTGTAAATTCGAATTCAGATACTAAATTGTCTTTTGCATCTTTTTTATTCTTAGAGTTACGAATTAAAGCAATAACCTCATCCAAAATTGATAATGCTTTCATTAAACCTTCTACAATATGCATACGTTTTTCAGCATGATCTAAATCATATTTAGTACGGTTCGCTACCACTTCAATTTGATGATTTAAATAACTATCTATAATTTGACGAATACCCATTAATTTAGGACGTCCGTCACTAATTGCAACCATGTTAAAGTTATATGCAATTTGTAAATCAGAGTTCTTGAATAAATAGTTCTTTATAGCCTCTGCATTTACATCTTTTTTCAATTCAATAGCAATTCTTAAACCAGTACGATCCGTCTCATCTCGTACTTCAATGATACCGTCTACTTTCTTATCGGCTCTTAATTCATCAATACGTTTAACAAGTGAACTTTTATTCACCTCGTATGGAATTTCTGTCACGATAAGTTGTTGGCGGCCATTTCGAAGTGTTTCTGCGTCGACTTTAGAACGTACGACAATTTTACCTTTCCCGGTTTCATAAGCTTTCTTAATACCATCGATACCTTGAATAATACCACCAGTAGGAAAATCTGGTCCTTTAATATATTTCATTAATTGACTAACAGTAATATTAGGATTATCGATGTATTTCAATGTTGCTTGAATTACTTCAGCTAAATTGTGCGGCGGAATATCAGTCGCATAACCAGAAGAAATACCTGTTGAACCATTTACTAGTAAATTGGGGAATCTTGCCGGCAATACCATTGGCTCAAGTGTTGTATCGTCATAGTTAGAAACAAAAGCTACTGTTTCTTTATTAATATCACGTACAAGTTCCTCAGATAATTGACTTAACTTTGCTTCGGTATAACGCATTGCTGCTGGTGGATCATTATCAATACTACCGTTATTACCATGCATTTCAATTAAGACATGTCGCAATTTCCAATCTTGACTTAAACGGACCATTGCATCATATACTGATAAGTCACCATGTGGATGATATTGACCGATAACATCACCGACTGTCTTAGCACTTTTACGGAAATTTTTATCATAGGTATTTCCACTACTATGCATTGCGAAAAGAATTCTTCGTTGCACTGGCTTTAAACCATCACGAACATCCGGTAAAGCACGTTCTTGAATAATATATTTACTATATCTTCCAAAACGATCGCCTATCACATCTTCAAGTGATAAATCTTGAATTATCTCACTCAATTTGTTTCCTCCTCAGTATATTCTTCAGTTTCAATTACTTGTACTTCAGTGTTATCTAATATACTTTGATCTTCTTGCATGCCAAATTCAACGTGACTTTCAATCCATTCACGACGCGGTGCAACTTTATCACCCATCAATGTTGTAACACGTTTAGAAGAGCGCATTTCATCTTCAATTTGAACACGAATAAGCGTTCGAGTTTCAGGATTCATTGTCGTTTCCCATAACTGTTCAGGGTTCATTTCACCAAGACCTTTATAACGTTGTAACATAAATCCTTTTCCTAATTTTTTCTGAAGTTTATCAAGTTCATCGTCTGTCCAAGCATATTCGACTTGTTTAGATTTACCTTTTCCTTTTTCAAGTTTATAAAGTGGAGGCAATGCAATAAACACTCTACCAGCTTGTACTAGTGGTTTCATATACTTGAAGAAGAAAGTTAATAATAATACTTGAATGTGCGCACCATCTGTATCAGCATCAGTCATGATAATAATACGATTGTAATTGCTATCTTCAATTTTGAAGTCATTTCCTACTCCAGCGCCAATTGTATGGATAATCGTGTTAATCTCTTCATTCTTAAATATATCCTCAAGTCTTGCTTTTTCAGTATTAATAACTTTACCTCGCAAAGGTAAAATCGCTTGGAATTTTCTATCTCTACCAAGCTTAGCTGAACCACCTGCAGAGTCCCCTTCGACTAAATACAATTCATTTTTTTCAGTATTCTTACTTTGCGCAGGTGTTAACTTTCCTGAGAGCAACGTATCTTTACGTTTATTCTTCTTACCTGAACGTGCGTCTTCACGGGCCTTACGTGCTGCTTCTCTAGCTTGTTGTGCTTTAATTGCCTTTTTCACAAGTGATTTAGAAAGTTGTCCTTTTTCTTCTAAATAAAACGGTAATTTATCAGAGACTACTGAATCAACCGCACTACGCGCTTCTGAAGTACCTAATTTAGACTTCGTTTGTCCTTCAAACTGTAGCAACTCTTCTGGAATACGTACTGATATAATCGCAGTTAAACCTTCACGTATATCATTACCATCTAAATTTTTGTCTTTTTCTTTTAATTCATTAATTCGTCTAGCGTAATCATTAAAGACACGTGTCATAGCAGTTTTAAATCCTACTTCATGTGTTCCTCCGTCTTTTGTACGCACGTTATTAACGAAACTTAATATACTCTCTGAGTATTGATCGTTATATTGGAAAGCAACATCCACTTCTATGCCATTAGCTGAACCTGTGAACATTGTTACATCATGAAGAACTTCTTTGCCTTCGTTGACGTAACTTACAAATTCTTTAATCCCCTCTTCATAATGGTAAACATCTTCACGTTCTTTACCACTACGTAAATCTTTCAATGTTATTTTAAGATTCTTTAATAGGAAGGCTGATTCTTGTAATCTTTCACTCAATGTATCAAAATTGAATGAAGTTGTTGCTTTAAATATTTCAGGATCTGGTTTAAATGTAACTTTAGTTCCTGTTCTCTTCGTTTTACCTGATTTAACTAAACCAGAGGCAGGCACCCCACCATTTTTAAAACTTTGCTTGTAGATATTACCATCTCTATGTATTTCAACTTCTAACCATTCGCTCAATGCATTAACGACTGAAGCACCAACACCATGTAATCCACCAGATGTTTTATATCCACCTTGACCAAATTTACCACCGGCATGTAAGACGGTAAAAATAACTTCTACAGTAGGTTTACCTGATGCATGCATCCCTGAAGGCATGCCACGACCATTATCTTCAATAGAAATACTATTATCCTGATTAATTGTTACATTTATTTCATTACCATATCCGTTTAACACTTCATCCACAGAGTTATCTACAACTTCATATACTAAATGATGTAGACCTCGTTTATCAGTAGATCCTATATACATACCTGGACGCTTTCTTACAGCTTCCAATCCCTCTAATACTTGAATAGAATCATCTGAATAATGATTTGAATTTTTTGTTGCCAATGCGTTCGCCTCCTACAAACGTACGTTCGTTTTAAAAACTATACAATAGTTATTCTTATATAAATCGGTCTAAATTGCAAGTGTGAGTTAAAAACTAATCAATTTTAAGTTAGTAAAAAAACAAAATTTCAAAATTGGTCGTTGCTAGCTATGAGATTATGGTAAAATATAGCTACGTTATTAAAGGATGTGTAAAGTTATATGATGATAGTAGTCATGCTCATATTAAGCTATCTCATCGGTGCTATTCCTAATGGATATGTTATAGGAAAGCTCTTTTTCAAAAAAGATATTAGACAATTTGGAAGTGGCAATACTGGCGCAACTAATAGCTTCCGAGTTCTTGGTAAACCAGCAGGATTTGTTGTAACCTTTTTAGATATATTTAAAGGGTTTATAACCGTTTTCTTTCCCATTTGGTTTCCAGTGCATGCAGATGGACCGCTTAGCACGTTCTTCACACATGGGTTAATCGTAGGTTTATTCGCAATACTAGGACACGTTTATCCGATATACCTTAAATTTAAAGGTGGTAAAGCAGTTGCTACAAGTGCAGGTGTTGTCTTAGGTGTAAATCCTATCTTACTGCTCGTATTAGCAATTATATTCTTTGGCGTGTTATATATATTTAAATATGTTTCACTCTCAAGTATTATTGCTGCAATATGTTGTGTAATTGGCTCACTCATCATACAAGATTACATATTATTCGGTATGAGCCTACTTGTTTCGATTATTTTAATCGTAAGGCACCGTACTAATATAGTAAGAATCTTTAAAGGCGAAGAACCTAAAATAAAATGGATGTAATTATTAATCAGAAAATATCGATCCGAGATATATAATATAATATTGCTACTTTGCAAATCACAGTAGCTGACTGTATTGAGAAGACGCTTGAACCAAGCTATTCACAAAACTAGTCATCTTTGCGGGCAGAGCCCAAGCTAAGCAAGCTGGGAGT
>NZ_JAFENV010000006.1:51443-51919 GCF_016892225.1 Staphylococcus sp. GDY8P47P
AAAAGCATTCTGTCCTGCTCCTTTTTATTATGCTCATAAAATCATTAAAGATTATCTCAAAAAGGTATTATGTTATAATGCTTAGAGTTCCAATAAAGATAAAAATTTAGAAATAGATATATAAGGTAGGAGGATTATGTAATGAAAATTAAACTAACAGATCAAGCTGTAGAATGGTTTAAAGATGAATTAGATTTGCCTGAGAATGACAAGGTTTTACAGTTTTACGTACGATATGGTGGTGAATTTCAACTTAAACAAGGTTTCAGTCCTGCCTTTCGTGTTGAACCTAGACAAGATGTAGAAATAGGTTATGAAGAGAATTATAATGACTTAGTATTGGTCGTTTCAGAAGATGATTTATGGTATTTCGAAGATAGTGATGTTCTCGTTGAAAAAGTAGACCATGATGACGAAATTGCCTATTCTAAAGTAAATTAAATCATAAAGACCATTTGGAGTGGGACAGAATTCTT
>NZ_JAFENV010000006.1:51948-94752 GCF_016892225.1 Staphylococcus sp. GDY8P47P
TTAAGCGCCTTCTCAGTTCAGTCAGCTACTGCGAATTTGCAAAATAGCTTTATTATATTATTTTTGTCCCGGACTCCAATGGTCTTTTATTTTATTTAAATTTCAAGATCGCTTGGTTGTGTCACTTCAAAATCTTTTTCTTCTTGATTCAATTTATCAACGTGACTATATGTTTTATGCCATTCTGGAAAATAGCGATCTAACCTTATTGGACGAAAATTACTTGATTTCATACAAATTAATTGTGTAGATCCCGTTGTCGCAAGCTCCCCATTTTCATTATAAACTTCATAACAATAAACTGATTTAAGCCTTGAATATTGTTCAACCCATGTTTTGATTGTTACTTTTTCAGGATAAAAAATTGATTTTTTATATTTAATTTGAAGGTCTACAACCGGAGAAATGATACCCTCTCTCTCCATGTCTGCATAACTAAAGCCCAGCTTACGAATATAATCTGTTCGTGCAACTTCAAACCATGTAGCGTAATTCCCATGGTAAATCACACCCATTTTATCTGTTTCTTGATATCTAGCTTCAATTTCAGTCATACTGTATATCATTCATTCGTACCTCTTTCCTATATCATTCACAATTCATATTAACATAAAAAAACCATGCCAACATAAAGTCAGCATGGCTTCACATATTAATTTATTGTGCTAATTTGTTTCTTAAAACCATTTGTAAAATACCACCATGACGATAGTAATCTAATTCAACTAGAGAATCGAAGCGGACGATTGCTTCAAAATCAACAACGTCGCCATTTTCTTTTTTAGCGTGAACTTTAACAATATCATGAGGACGAACAGTTTCATCGATGTCTACTGAAATTGCTTCTCTACCATCTAAACCAAGTGAATCAGCTGAATCACCATCTTTAAATTGTAAAGGTAATACACCCATCATAACTAAGTTAGAACGGTGAATACGTTCATAACTTTGAGCGATAACTGTTTTAACGCCTAATAAGTTTGTACCTTTAGCAGCCCAGTCACGAGAAGAACCCATACCGTAATCATTTCCTGCTAAAACAGCTAAACCAGTACCGTCTTCTTTATATTTCATAGCAGCATCATAAATTGGCATTACTTCATCAGTTGGCCAATATGTTGTGAATCCACCTTCAGTACCTGGCGCTAATTGGTTTTTAATACGAATATTCGCAAATGTACCTCTTACCATTACTTCATGGTTACCACGACGAGAACCATATGAATTAAAGTTTCTAATAGGTACATCGTGATCTAATAAATATTTACCTGCTGGTGTATCTTTACCGATAGCACCTGCTGGAGAGATGTGGTCAGTCGTTACTGAGTCACCAAATTTACCCATTACTCTTAAGTCTTTAAGCGGTTCAATTGTACCCGGTTCTTTAGATAAACCTTGGAAGAATGATGGATTTTGGATATATGTTGAGTTTGGATCGAAATCATATAAAGGAGCATCTGTTACATCGATTTCATTCCACATTTCATTGTTGTTATATACATTTTTATATTCTTCTAAGAATAGTTCAGGTGTTACAACACTATCTACAGTATCCGCAACTTCTTGAATAGTAGGCCAAATATCATTTAAGTATACATCTTCACCATCTTTACCTTTACCGATAGGTTCATTTTGTAAATCAATATCAACTGTACCAGCTAATGCATAAGCTACTACTAATTGAGGTGAAGCTAAATAGTTTGCTTTAACTAATGGATGAATACGACCTTCAAAGTTACGGTTACCAGATAATACGGATGTTACTAATAAATCTTCTTCAGCCACTGCTTTTTCAATTTCTGGTAATAACGGTCCAGAGTTACCAATACATGTTGTACAACCGTAACCAACTAAGTTGAAACCTAAATCATCAAGGTATTCTTGTAAACCTGAATCACGTAAGTAACCAGTTACAACTTTTGAACCCGGTGCTAATGACGTCTTAACAAATTCAGGTACTTTTAGGCCTTTTTCAACAGCTTTTTTAGCAACTAATCCTGCACCTAACATAACATATGGGTTAGATGTATTTGTACATGATGTTATCGCTGCAATAGCTATATCACCTGTTTTCATTGTTGCAGTAGATCCATCTGTAAATTGAATATCTGCTTTTTTATCAAATTCACTTTGATCTAATCCGTGTCCTTGGTTACCAGCTGGTGCAGTAACAGATTTTTCAAATTCTTTCTTCATATCACTTAAGAAAATTAAATCTTGTGGACGCTTTGGACCTGATAGTGAAGCTTCAACAGTTGATAAATCTAAATCGATAACATCTGTGTATTCTGGATCCTCTTTATCTACAGTGAAGAACATATTATTTTGCTCTAAGTATGCTTTTACTAATTCAACATGTTCTTCTTTACGTCCAGTTAATCTCATATATTTAAGTGATTCTTCGTCAACCGGGAAGAAACCACAAGTTGCACCATATTCAGGCGCCATGTTGGCAATTGTTGCACGGTCTGCTAAAGGTAGATCCGTTACACCTGGTCCAAAGAATTCAACAAATTTGCCTACTACACCTTTTTTACGTAGTTCTTGTGTTACACGTAAGGCTAAATCAGTAGCTGTTGAACCTTGAGGTAATGAATTAGTTAAACGTACACCAATTACTTCAGGAATTGGGAAATATGATGGTTGGCCTAACATCCCCGCTTCAGCTTCGATACCACCAACACCCCAACCAAGTACACCAATACCATTAATCATCGTTGTATGAGAGTCAGTTCCTACTAGTGTGTCTGGAAATGCCGTTTGTTCTCCATCAACGTCACGAACGTGTACCACATTTGCAAGATATTCTAGGTTTACTTGGTGAACAATACCTGTCGCAGGGGGAACAGCATTATAGTTATCAAATGCTTTAGTTGCCCAATTTAAAAATTGATAACGTTCATAGTTACGTTCAAATTCTAATTTCATGTTTCTTTCTAATGCATCTGGATTAGCATAGCTATCAACTTGAACAGAGTGGTCAATAACTAAGTCTACTGGTACTTCTGGGTTGATTTTATTAATATCCCCACCAACATCGTTCATTGCTTTACGTAGTGATGCCAAGTCTACTACTGCAGGAACACCTGTGAAGTCTTGTAAAATAACACGAGATGGTTTAAAAGGTACTTCACCTTCGTTCCCTTCCTTACCAAAGTTACCCAAAGCTTTAATATGTTCATCTGTAATGACAAATTCATCTTCTTGTCTTAAGACAGATTCTAATAAAACACGAATTGAATAAGGTAATTTACTTACTTTCGTTAAGCCTTGGTCTTCTAAACTCTTTAAATCATAATACGTATATGACTGGCCATTCGCTTCAAATGTCTTTTTAGCTTGTTGCTTAATGTTTGAAGTCATTTGTATATCCCCCTTGAATATTAAAAATTCATATTTATATGCCTTTAAATAAATTGTATAATTATATGATTTTCAAAACAACTCTATATACTTATATTTCACGTGATTTAGCTTTCGCATTTTTAATCAGTGTATATAAGTTATTCTTATCATATAAGCAACCTACTATAAGTAAATATTATTAATTGAGAATGATTTTCATTGATATACAAATTATTGTAACTGCCTCAATAAAAAAATTGCCTTCAAGCACTGGTTATGTGCTTAAAGGCAATAAACTTAAATTACGATTACCTAATATTATTTTTCAGCGTTTCTTCTTGATTCACGCTTTTCTAAAATATCAGATTCATAATCTTGTTGTTGATATTTAACATAATCTTCAAGTCTATGTTTATTTGGTTGTAGTGTTAATCCTAAGAATTTACGTTCTTTATTTGCATCCTTATAGAAACTAATCATCATCATTATTACTACAAAGGAGAATGGGAAGGCACTTATGATTGCCGCACTTTGAATCGCATTTAATGCGTCAGCACCATTTCCTCCACCTGCTAATAATAAGATGAACGCGATTAATGATTGCGCAACACCCCAAGTTACTTTAACAGTACCAGAAGGTTCAAGTGAACCAAATGTTGTTTGCATACCTAGTACGAATGTTGCTGAATCGGCAGATGTAATAAAGAATGAAGCAATTAACACTAATGCTATAAGTGATAATGCCATTCCTAATGGAACGTGGTGGAATACACCAAATAGTTGAGTTTCAGGTGTCATATCAAATAACTCTGGATGTTTTTTACCTGTTTCGATACCTAATACACCAAATACACTGAACCATAAGAAACTTATGATAGCAGGTACAAGTAATACACCTGAAATAAATTCACGAATTGAGCGTCCTTTAGAAACACGTGCGATGAACACACCTACGAATGGACTCCAGCTTAACCACCAACCCCAATAGTAAAGTGTCCAAGAAGACATCCATTCACGTTTTTGGCCATTTAGCGCTGCAGTATCAAAACTGTTGAATAAGAATGTATTGAGTAAGCTACCAGTTGAACTAGTAAACATATTAAAGATTAGTACAGTAGGTCCAATTATTAAAGCAATAATCATTAAAAGTGTACCTAATCCAATATTTAAGTTACTTAAATATTGAATACCTTTACTTAAACCTGACCATGCACTAGCAATAAATAAAACTGTTACTACTACGATAATAATTGATTGAACCCATACATTATTTGGAATGCCAAATAAGTAATTAAGTCCACCATTAATTTGTAGCGCGCCCATACCAAGTGATACAGCTACACCTACAACAGTTGCGAAAACTGAAAGAACGTCAATAACTGTTCCGATAGGTCCTTCAACTTTATCACCTAAAATTGGACGTAATGTTCTTGAAATTAATCCTGGTTCATCTTTTCTAAATTGTGCATAGGCTAATGCTAATGCAACTACGCCATATACTGCCCAAGCATGGAATCCCCAGTGGAAGAATGTGGAACGCAATGCTTCCGTGTATGCTTCAGTAGTTTTAGGATCCGCATTAGGTGGTGAAGCAAAATCTGCCATAGGTTCAGCTGCGCCGTAGAACACTAAACCTATACCCATGCCGGCACTAAATAACATTGCAAACCAAGATACAGTATTAAATTCTGGTTTATCGTTTGGTTTACCTAGCTTAAGTTTACCGATTGGACTAAAGATTAAAAAGATACAAAAGAACACAATTACTGTAGTCAAAATCATGTAATACCAACCAAGCTTTTCAGTAATCCAACTACTAATATTGCCTGTAATTGTACCGAATTGATCCGGTAAAAACGCACCGATTAATACCACAATAGCTACTACAATAGCACTATAGATAAAAACCGATGAAAACTTCTTATTATGCTTTGTTTCTTCTGAAGAAGAATTCATAATTTACTTACTCCTTTCCTTTACTATATTTTAATCTACATATGATAATATTCTATGAAGTAATTTAAGACGCTATATTAAAGGATAACAAAGGCTTTATACAATAGCAAATTTCTTTTAAATAAAACATTTACTAAAATATTTATATGTTGTATAATATATTTTATTATTATGTGGGGGTATTGAGTTTATGTTTAAAGAATTTAAAGAGTTTGCACTTAAAGGTAACGTGTTGGATTTGGCAATCGCTGTAGTTATGGGTGCAGCGTTCAACAAAATTGTTACATCTTTAGTTACATACATTATTATGCCATTAATTGGTAAAATTTTCGGTTCAGTTGATTTTGCTAAAGATTGGGAATTCTGGGGAATTAAATATGGCCTATTTATTCAATCGATTATTGATTTTATAATTGTGGCAATTGCACTATTTATATTTGTAAAAATAGCAAATACATTAGTGAAAAAAGAAGAGCCTGAAGAAGAAATCGAAGAAAATACTGTTTTATTAACAGAAATTCGCGATTTATTAAGAGCAAAATAATGATAATTAAATACAATATGGCAACGATAGTACTGATATTAAGTTGCCATATTGTATTTTTTTAATTCCATTTAAATCTGGTTTGACTTTGATATTGATTTGACGTTACTTCGAGAATTAATGGTATGCGTTGTTTCAGTTCACTCACATGAGATATAATTCCAACCATTCTACCTGTCGTTTTTAGTTTAACGATAGTGTCTAGCGCCGTTTCTAATGTTTCTTGGTCTAACGTACCAAACCCTTCATCAATAAACATTGATTCTAATGTAATACCGCCAGATTCCTGTTGGACCACTTCACTTAAACCTAATGCTAAAGCGAGTGATGCTTGGAATGTTTCACCACCAGATAACGAACTAATGTGTCTTGATTTATTTGAATGAAAATCAAACACTTCAATTTCTAAACCACTATAACCATGAGATATTGATTCTCTTCGTTTTAATTGATATCTTTCTCCACTCATACGCTCTAAACGTATATTTGCTTGATGGATGATTCGTTCTAAATAGTAAATAAGTACATAATTTTCTAATGTCAATTTCTTACTATTTTTGCCTGATAATACCTCAGATAATTCAAATATTTCTTGTTGCTCTTTTAATTCTTTGTCTAAATAATTAATGTGGTTCGTTATACTATTGAATTTTTCTTTATTACTTTGTACTTTATATTGAACTGTAGCACTCATTTCCATGTAATGATTATACTTTCTTTCAATCTCAGTCTTAGTAGCGTCTAACTGATCAACCGCTTCAGGTACTTGACCTTTCGTAATATTAGATAAACGCTCAATTTCTAATGTGAATTTTTGGTGATCTTGTTCATATTGCTTAATCTTCATTTCAATTTGTTCTTTGCTATTTAACTTAGCAAGTAAAGATGCAACATCTTCATATGAATTTAATCCTATACGTTCCATTTCTTGATTAATCTTGTCGCTATAATCATTTAGCTCTTGTTTAAGTTCCTCGATACCTTGCTGATTATTATTTAAATTATTAGATTCAATTTCTATTTGTTGCTTTGTTTGATTTAATTCTGACTCTAAAGTTTCTTTCTTCGTTACATATTCACTAACAATTTGATCATATTGCATGTAGCATTGTTCAAAATTTGATATGTCTTCGTAGTCGGTATTATCTTTAAAATCCAATATTAATGTTTCGTAATATTGCTTCAAAGATTGTAATTTTTCATGTTTAATCTGTAAACTATGATAGATGTCTTTTTGCTTTTCGAGTTCTTTTTTTAATTGCTCAAGTTCTTTTAATTGAAGCTGCAGATTTTCTTTTTCTTTACTTTTTACTGTTAATTGGACTTCTATTTCACCAATGTCGTTAATTTCATCCTCATTAAACTCTAATTCATTCATTTGTTTACTAATATGTTCAGAAGTCGTTTCAAGTTTTGTTAACTCATTCACTTTAAAATTTAAGTCATTATTCACATTTTTTATTAAACTTTGATTTCTAGCGATTTCATTAAAGTTGATATGCTCATTAAGTGATTCAATCTCATTCCCACATATTGGACATGTGTCTCCAACATGAAGCGCATTTTGAATCTCTTGAATAAACGTTTGCTTATCATTCAAATCAATATTTGTTTTATCTATTTTCTCTAATTCAACTTTCAAATCTGAGATTTGTTCTTTAACCTTACTAATTTTAATTTCAGTTTCGTTATATTTTTGATTTAATAATTGAAATTTATCTTTATTCTGTTTTAAAGCCATTTTTTTATCATATGACATTTTTAATTCAAATATAACTTGGTTAAGTTTTTCAATATTTTCACTACTAACATCTATTTGAGCTATTTCCTTATTTAAATTATTGATTAACCCTCTATTTTCTTCTTGTGTTTGATGATTACTTTTAAGATGCGCATCATTTTGTTTAATTTCTTCAAATGCTTTCTGATATTTATTCAAATTCATATAAAATTGTTTTGTTTTTTCAACGTATGCTGCTTTACCACTAACCATTTCAGACTGTTCATTTAAATTATTCTGTTCTTTTTGGAGTTTCTTCAAATTTGCATTAAGCTCTTCCAAATATTTTAAAATAGTATTTAACTTCTGTTGCGTATCTTTTAGCTTTTGTTCTTTAGCGTTTTTTTGATCGTATAAATGACTTAAGGGTTTAACTTCCATTATTTTATGTAATTCACTTTTTAATTCTTCAATATACGCTTTATTTTTTTCAAGTTGAATTTTTTCATTTTTATTACGTTCTAGTTCTTTTAATGAATCAATTAAATTATGATTTGACTCTATCTTGCGTTTGATAGATTCAAGTGATTCGAAATGCTGTAATTTTAGATGTTCATATTCCTCATCTAAGCGTTGACCTACTTGTTCAAATTGAGGTATTGCATTAACAATTTCTTTAGTTTGCATACTATTTAGATCTTTAAATTGAATTAATGTATCATCTTCAAATGTTTCAACATCATCCCAAAGCATCTGAATTTGATCATAACGTGATTCAATTTGCTTTTTCTCATCTTTAACTTGATTCATTAATAAATTCTGCATCTCTTCAAAACGTATACTGTTAAATAGCGTTCTTAAAATACTCTGTTTATCAGAACTGTTTGAAACTAAAAATTTCTTAAATTCGCCCTGTGGTAATATAAATAATTGTCTAAATTGCTCCGCATTTATACCTAATAGTTCTTTAATATAACTATTACCTGAACTAATTTTACTCTCGCGCAATTCATATGACTGACTATCTTCATCAAATTCAAATACATCAAGTTTCCCCGCTGTTGGCGATGAATTTCCATCTTTAACGAAACCAGCTTGTCTATATATTTTAAACTTCTTATCATTGATATTAAATTCATACTCTACACTCATTGGTGATTTACCATCAGCGAAATGACTTCGCAACTCACCCTCATTTCTTCCTTCTGTTGATGCCTTTCCAAATAATGCATAAACAATAGCATCAAACAACATCGTCTTCCCCGAACCAGTTTTACCGCTAATTAAAAATAACTGTTCATTATTTATTTGTTGAAAATCAATCACTTCATGTATAAATGGTCCGAAGTTATTAAGTATTAATTTAGTTGGTCTCAATGATTTAATCCTCCTTATAAATAACTTGGTTTAATAATTGGTGTATCTTTTTCTCTTGATAGTCTGTTAAATCTTCATCTGTAATCGTTTTATAGAAATTTTTAATGATTGTAGGATCATCTGTTGTTTTAAAATTTGCATAAGTGGTATCATTTCGACTTTCAAATGTGATATTACTTAAAGATAATGTATTCGGAAATAGTTGTTTAAGGTGGATAATTGGATCGGTAACATGTGACATATTTTTTAATTTAAAATGGAAATAGTTGTCTTTATTCTTCACAGGAACATTTCCTTGTACGACATCCATATAGTCCCCTTCAATTTCTTCTAATTCTCGCAATGGCTTCAATTGAACAAACTTAGTTTCAATGTTGTTTTTTGATTTTATTGTTAATCTCTTATAACCTTTAGCTTGATTAACCTCTGAAAATGAATATTGTAATAGTGAGCCACTATAATCAATGACATTATCGGTGATACTAAACGGATGATGCAAATGTCCTAAGAGCACTCTATCGAACATTTTAAAATTAGACTTTTCTACACTCTCAACTGTCCCAATTGTAAGAGGTCTCTCAGACTCTGACGTTTTACCACCTTTAATGGTTAAATGGCCAATTAATATATTGATTTGATTTTGATCTAATTGCGTTGACATATGCTCGATACATTTTTGGGTTGCTTGCTCATATGTCTTTATCTCATCGTCATCAAAAAAGGCTTTAATTTCACTAATTGTGGCAAATGGGAGTGTGTAAAAGTTGATGTCATTAATCGTTATGGGTGTAGACATTGAATGAAGTTGCGTTCGAATATATAAATGTGAAAACTCAAACCAAGTAGAACCATAGTTTAATCTTTCTCTACCATCATGATTTCCATTCGTTATAATCGTCGGAATCTCCATGATTACATTGATTGTTTTAATCGTTTCTTCAAAAAGTTTAATTGTTTCCTTACTGGGATAAGACGTATCATAAATATCACCTGAAATGATTAAAACATCTGGTTTCTCGTCTTTCAAATTCTCAATAAACTGGTTTAGTATGTATCGTTGATCTTCTAAAAATTGCTTACCATTTAAAATCTTACCTAAATGCCAATCAGCAGTATGAATAATCTTCATTTTAACTCCTCCATCAAGAACATTTGTTCGTATTTATTATATCCTGAATTACATCATAGTTCAAACTAAAAAAAGGTGGAACGATATCATTAAGAAGTCGTCTTCCACCTATCTTTATATTCTTTCAAAAACGCTATGCTAACCCTAGCTTATTTTACAATTTTACTTTTCAATTTTTTATATTTATACAACATAGCTAATCTCCAAGGTACAATCATGCTAAAGGCTAATAAGAAGAACATACCGCCAATTTCACCTGGATCAATTTGACTACTAATAAATATTTTAATTACAGTTCGTATAATTAACAATGATATTAAAATAATTGGAAATGCTTTAGAACGCTTCATGTAAATATCAGTACCATGTATCTCAAAATGACTTGTCCATATTAGAACTGTAGAGAATAAAACGCCGAGTATGATTGATTCTAAGATTTCCATCCCAGTTAATCTAAAGTACGGAATCACATACATCAATGCACCTGTAGCCATAAAAAATGGTGGTAAAATGATTTTCTTTTCATTAACAGGAAAGTTTTGTGCTTTCATGCGGATAAAAATTACCACGATTCCCATAAATAATGCAAATACAATTGAAAAAACTAAATATGCCAACGTTACACCCTCTTATATTCATAAACTCTTACTAGAGATTACTTAATTAAAAGTAATTTGATATTTTAAATCTTTTTAAATTTTTTAAATAACACTAAAGATGTTTTACTATAAAAATAAAGGATTGTAAACCTTAAAGGTCTTACAATCCGTTAGAAGATTATTTTTTTGAACTTTTCATGTTTTGATCCATGTTTTTATTCATCATTGTCATCATTTGATTGATTTTCTTTTGCGATGGTTTTTGACCCATTTGCATCATCATCATACGTAACATTTCTTCATTAATAGGTGGGTTTTTTTTCAGATAATCCATCATGTATTTACGTGCTAAAAAGAAACCACCAACTAGTCCACCGATAAGCGCTACAATGATTAATAAGATTGCTAACCACGTTGCCATTGTTTCACCCACTTTCTATATCCTACTGAATTTTACTAAATTACGATTCTATTTTCAAGAGCTAGTTAGTAAATCTATATCCAAATGTTATCATAACAAATACTTACTCAAATGTAAGTCTTATTTTTAAACTTACACATAAAAATTTAAGATCAATCATATATTTTCACGAATAAATGAAGCGGGACAAAATTCAATTTGAATTCATTGTCCCGCCCCTATGACTAAGAAAGCATGTTCAAACGCCATCTTAGATTAGTTAACTTCTAGGCATTAACTAAATATTTCCACTATCTTTTTGTACCAAGCTTTAATGTTTCTATCATTAAAGTGTACGAATTTGATTTAATACATTTTCTTTAGTGAAACCATATTTTTCGACAACTAAATCACCAGGGGCACTTGCACCAAACTGATCAATACCAATCACTTTACCTTCTGTTCCAACATATTTATGCCATCCTAATGGTGATGCCATTTCAATTGCCACACGTTTAGTGATTTCTTTAGGAATTACAGATGCTTTATATTCATCTGATTGTTGTTCAAATGCAAACCAGTTTGGCATTGATACTACACGTACACCTTTACCTTGTTTATCTAAATCTTTAGCTGCTTCAATAGCTAAGCTAACTTCTGAACCAGTTGCTAGTAACAAGTATTCAGGCTTAGTTTCTGTTTCAAAAACAACATAAGCACCTTTACGAACACCTTGTTCAACTGTATCTTCATCAACGTCTAAATATGGTAGATTTTGACGTGTAAGTACTAATGAAGTAGGTGTTTGTTCTGATTCTAGCGCAACTTCCCATGCTACTCTTGTTTCGTTTCCATCAGCGGGACGTATAACATTCATATTTGGAATAGATCTTAATCCAGCTAATTGTTCAATTGGTTCATGAGTAGGACCATCTTCACCTACTGCAATTGAATCATGTGTAAAGATAAATGTTGAATTTAATCCCATAATAGCTGATAAGCGTAACGCAGGTTTTAAGTAGTCACTAAATACAAAGAATGTTGCACCATATGGGTGTAAACCACCGTGTGCTGCCATACCATTTACAGCTGCACCCATTGCGAATTCACGCACGCCAAACCATATATTTTTACCTTCAGGTGTATTTCTATCATAATCAGTTGCTTCTTTTACATTAGATTTATTTGAACCCGCTAAGTCAGCTGAGCCACCAAAGAATGAAGGAACAGATTTACTTAACGCTTGGATGATTTCTCCTGAATCAGCACGAGTTGCAGCATTATGATCGCTATCAAAGCGTGGTAATTCATCTCTATAATTTGTTGGTAATTTACCGCTAATAGCCAATTTAAATTCATCAGCTAATTCTGGATATTTATTTGAATACGTTTCTAATAATGCTTTCCATGCGTCTTCATGTTCATTTGCACGTTTTAGCATTGTAGTTTGGAAAATTTCATATACTTCTTCTGGAACGTTGAAACGTTTTTCTGGATCTAAACCATATGCTTCAAATGTTAATTTTCTTTCATCTGAACCTAGTGGTGCACCATGAACTCCATTCGTTCCGCTAACATTAGGCGCACCATAACCAATAATTGTCTTAACTTCAATCATCGTTGGTCCATGTTGTGATTTAGCTTTCGTAATCGCTTGATCAATGGCATCAAGATCATTACCATCTTTAACTAAAATGTGATTCCAACCATAACTTTCAAAACGCTCTTTTACATCCTCTGAAAATGCTTTGTTTAATTCCCCGTCTAATGAGATATCATTTGAATCATATAATACGATTAATTTATCTAATTGGTTGTGACCTGCAAATGAAGCAGCTTCATGAGAAATACCTTCCATTAAGTCACCATCAGATGCTAGTACGTAAGTATAGTGATCAACAATATTGAAGTCATCTTTATTAAATTTACCAGCTAAATGATCTTCAGCTAATGCCATACCTACTGACATTGCAAAACCTTGACCTAGAGGACCAGTCGTAACTTCAACCCCATCAGTGTGTCTGAATTCAGGGTGTCCAGGTGTTTTAGAGCCCCATTGTCTAAATTGCTTTAATTCTTCTAATTCAAGACTACCTGAAACATGTAATAAGCTATATAATAGCGTAGAACCATGGCCTGCTGACAATACAAAGCGGTCTCTATTAAAATAGTCTTTAGATTGAGGGTTAAAATTTAAATGGCGTGTCCATAACGTGTAAGCCATTGGTGCAGCGCCCATTGGTAACCCAGGGTGACCTGAATTAGCTTCTTCTATTGCATCGATACTTAAAGCTCTAATAGTATCTATCGCTAGTTGATCTTTCTCGTTAAACATCTCTAATACTTCCCTTCTATTTAAATCATATTTGTTATATTATAACTTAAAAATAGTGTAATTGATAATCGTTTAGTCTCAAAGAACCTTACTTTAAATTTACTACTTTTTATTTTGTGCTTGAATTTTTTTTAATTTTTCAGGCGTAACATCATTACCTTCTGGATCAATTACTTTTGTACTTTCAATTTGTTGTTTAAATCCTTTTCTAAATGCTTCTAAATATTTTTTACGTAATTTTGATTGTTCTTTAGCTTCAGCTTCCGTCAAGCCCTGCTCTTTTTTCTTTTTAGCTAGTTCATTAATTCTATCTATATTCAAATTATCTTTAGGCATCTTTATCACTCTTTCTATATTTTCCTATTTCATTCTCTTTTACTTCATAGAATATAACAAAAAAGAGGCCTAGGCAAAAGCTATAGACATTTCTATAGCTTCGATAGACCTCAAAATTGATACTTATCTGACAAAGGCGAACACTTTGTAGTCATCTTGTTCCCCATTTGTATTATTTACGTTCTTATTATCATCTTTAATTATTGCCTGTTTAGAAATTGTATGATCAGTGATTTCGTACGTTTGTTCCGTTTGAGCGTTATGATATAAATTCATGAAAAATACTATAAAAACAACACAAGATATTGATACAACAGCTATATTCGTTATTAATTTATTTTTATATTTATTAAACATTACTTCCACCTCTAGAACATTTGTTTGTATACACACTTTAACAGAACATCTGTTCCTAGTCAACACAAAAACGAACAAATGTTTGTTCAATAAATAAATAAATGCTATACTATAGTTAAATAAAACTAGGGAGTGCCTATATATGAGAGAATTAACTAAACGTCAAAGCGAAATATATGATTATATTAAACATGTAGTACAAACGAAAGGATATCCACCTAGTGTTCGAGAAATTGGTGAAGCTGTTGGATTAGCGTCAAGTTCTACTGTCCACGGCCATTTATCACGACTAGAAGAAAAAGGATATATTAAAAGAGACCCTACTAAACCAAGAGCGATTGAAATTGTTAGCGAACAAACGAATGATTCAGTTAACATGGAAGAAACGATTTACGTTCCTGTAATCGGTAAAGTTACTGCTGGTATTCCAATTACTGCAGTAGAAAATATTGAAGAATATTTCCCATTACCAGAGCATTTAACATCTACACACAATAGTGACATTTTCATTTTAAATGTTGTTGGTGAAAGTATGATTGAAGCTGGCATTTTAGACGGAGACAAAGTTATCGTTAGAAGTCAAACCATTGCTGAAAATGGAGACATTATTGTTGCTATGACTGAAGATGATGAGGCAACGGTTAAACGTTTCTATAAAGAGAAAACACGTTATAGATTACAACCTGAAAATAGTACAATGAGCCCAATTTATCTTGATAACGTAACCGTTATTGGTAAAGTGATTGGTTTATATAGAGAATTGTAGTTCTAAATTTTAAAATTTACGTTTACCTCTCTCTTATATATCGAAATAAATAAAGAACTAGCAAAGTTTACAATGTAGACTTTGCTAGTTCTTTTGCTTTTCATTTTCTTTTTTATTCAAAATTTCTTTAACTTTGTCTAGAATATCTAGTTTTTTTGCATTTTTAGTTGTCATAATATCAACTTCCTTATCAACTAAAAGATACCCTAAATAAGTTGGCTTAAAACACTTACCCAGTATAATTTTCTGTCCAATATGGCTGACGCTCATCATTAAAATCAACGCCTACACCTAGTGTTTTAAAATTAGAATTCAATATATTTTTTCTATGACCAAGTGAATTCATTAATCCTTCATGTGCAAATATACTGTTTTGTTGACCGTAAGCTAGATTTTCACCTGCAGCGTTAAAGTCAATGTTATCAGCCTTTAATCTATCAAATGGGGATGCCCCATCTAAATTGTTATGATCAAAATAATTCTGTTTTACCATGTCTTCACTATGCTTCCTCGCAGTATTAGACACATCTTTGGCATAACTTAATGTATTCAGTCCATGTTGTTTTCGCTCTGCATTAACTAAATCATAATTTTGATATTCAAAACTCTGCTCTAACGTTGAGGATGGTGCACCATAATGTTGAGTCAATCTTTTTTCCATTGCATCACTAACTTGAAGTAATGCGGTAACACCATTGTCATTATGTTTATCATAAAAAACAGTTGTATAAATATTATCTTTATGGAAAACATCATATTCATCACTACTGATATCAATTCGATATCTGCCTTTAACCATTTCTTTTAACGGCTTACCCAGTCGTTCATTTACGACATCTTTAGGTGTGTTATATTTCACTTTAGATTTAGAAGTAATGACATTCTGATTACTATACAATGCATTGACCTTATTGTCGATATAGCTAACCATAATAAAGTTTTCGTAATCATTGTTGTAATAGGCATACCATTTCGTTCCATATTCGTTAGATGTTACTCTTTTAGGTTGACCTAATTGACGCTCAACTTTGTCTTTGGACATATTCATTTGAATATTATTGATTGCAAAGTCTTGATCTTTAGGTGTCTTTAGTGCATTGTTTTTAACACTTGAGTCTTGGTTCATTACTTGTTGAACTTTACTTCTAACGTCATTTTGAATATTAATTAGTGTTTGATTTTCTTTTAATGGTATTAATAAAGTTACAGCTAACAATACCAATGAAAGTAAAAAGAATTTTTTGATAATGTACACCTGCCACTCAAATTTTAATCTTTGTCCCCATTAAAAATTGAATTTCGTACGATAACATAATCTACTGTTGTTAATGATTTTAAATCTTTTCCACCTGCATATGAAATTGAACTTTGTAAATCTTGTTGCATTTCAGTCAAAGTATCTTTTAATGACCCTTTATGTTCAACAAACATTTTTTTGCCTTCTACATTCTTATGTTCGCCTTTTTGGAATTCAGATGCACTACCAAAATATTCTTTATAACGTTTACCGTCTAATTCAACTGTTTCACCTGGTGACTCTTCGTGAGCAGCAAATAAAGAACCAATCATCACCATACTCGCACCAAAACGAATTGATTTGGCTATGTCACCATGTGTTCTTAAACCACCATCAGCAATAATAGGTTTACGTGCTGCTTTACTACAAATGTTTAAGGCTGCTAATTGCCAACCACCAGTACCAAAACCAGTCTTAATCTTAGTAATACAAACTCTACCTGGCCCAATTCCAACTTTAGTGGCGTCGGCGCCTGCATTTTCAAGTTCTCGAACACCTTCTGGCGTACCTACATTCCCAGCAATTACAAATGATGAAGGAATATGCTTTTTAATATGCTTGATCATTTTAATAACTGAATCTGAGTGTCCATGAGCGATATCAATCGTAATATACTCAGGTGTCAATTGTTTGTCAGCTAAATCTTCAATAAATTTAAATTCATTTGCTTTAACACCTACTGATATAGAAGCAAATAAACCTTCTTTTTGCATATTTTGAATAAATGGAATACGAGCTTCTTCATCAAAGCGATGCATGATATAAAAGTAATCATTTTTGGCAAACCAATGCGCTAATTCTTCACTCATTACAGTCTGCATATTTGCAGGAACTACAGGTAACTTGAATGTTTTAGGTCCGAATTGGACAGTTGTATCACATTCAGAACGACTTTCAACGATACATTTATTTGGAATTAATTGAATATCTTCATAATCAAAAATTTTCATACTTTTTAGCCCCTATACAATCATATTTATTAAGTAAAAACGAACGTTTAGTATATTAAAACTAAAAATCATTCATTTTCTCACCCTTATATACTTTACAATGTTTTAATTGTCTTGTAAATGGACTAAAGTACTAGATTTGAATTTTACCAGCTTGATTTTTTAACACCAGGAATTTGTCCTTTATGTGCGTGTTCTCTAAATGCGATTCTAGACATTTCGAATTTTCTCATGACACCTCTTGGACGGCCTGTCACTTTACATCTACGAGTTAAACGTGTTGGAGAAGAATCACGTGGTAATTTACGTAATGCTTCATAATCTCCTTTTGCTTTTAATTCTTGACGTAATTCATAATATTGATTTACTAATTTTTCTCTTTTCATTTCTTTAGCAATTTTAGATTTTTTTGCCATTTGAGTCACTCCTATTTTTATAAATCGTAATTATTACGTTTTATATAATAACATATGATTTTAAATTTACAAGACGAATAACTCAATTTAATCAATTAATTGCAAACATTCGTGATTATTAAAAACGAGAAAACGTTTATTTTGAGTGATCATGACTATTATAAATGGACAGTATTCTTACGATCATCATCCTAGCAATTATTACGTCAAATTAAGAAAGCAGCCTAATGAGAACCCTCATAAGACTGCCATATTATAAGTAATTAACTAATCGTAGAAAAAGAGGCTGAGACAAAATAAAATGTCTCAGCCTCTGTTATCATTTTGGCAATAGTTGATGATTTGAAAATACGCTTAATTCAAGCTATTTCAATCCTAGTCAACCTAGCCTGGGGAAGACAATGAAATAAATTTGAGAAAATATTGTTTCTGTCCTACTTCCCATTGTTAACTTTATCTTTATTGTCGTATTTAAAAGATAAGATATTATTTAGTTTCACGGTGTAGCGTGTATTTATTTAATCTTGGGCAATATTTTTTCATTTCAATACGCTCAGGATTGTTACGTTTGTTTTTAGTAGTAATATAATTACGATCGCCACATTCTGTGCAAGCTAATGTTACATTAACGCGCATAATTAACATCCTTTCTTGTTTAACTAGGAATACTTACGATTTAAAATTTTACCATAATACAATGCTCAACGCAATTGAATTTTTTCAGTACTATTTAAAATTTTCGTAAGTTTCGTCGTTAGTACCTTCTAAATCAACATCATTAATATCAATTTCTAAGGCTTTGGCAACACCTTTACCATATTCTGGATCAGCTTTATAGCAATGACGGATATGTCTATGTTTAACATCTTCACTCACACCATCCATTGCATTTGCTGTGTTTGTAAAGATTCTTTCTTTCGCATCATCTGATTGTAAACGGAATAATTTACCTGGTTGTTCGAAGTAATTGTCATCGTCTTGTCTTTGATTATATTCGTAGCCATCACCGTCTACAGGGAATGCTGGTTTTTTATATTCAGGTTGTGATTGATACACACCTTTATTATTTGGATAGTAATGTGGGCCTCCACCTTGGTTACCATCAAGGAATCTCATTTGGCCATCACGACTAAATGGACACATGTTTTCAACACCAACACCTTTAGGTTGGTTTACAGGTATTTGCCAGTGGTTAACACCTAATCTATAACGTTGTGCATCACCGTATGAGAATAGTCGACCTTGTAACATTTTATCTGGTGAGAAGTCTAAACCAGGTATAATGTTTGTTGGTGCGAACGCTGCTTGTTCTACATCCATGAAATAGTTTTCAGGGTTTCTGTTAAGTTCAAATTCACCGACTTCAATTAATGGATAATCACCTTTGTACCATACTTTAGTTAAATCAAATGGATTATCTGGGTGATTTTTAGCTTGTTCCTCTGTCATGACTTGGATATACATTTTCCATTTAGGATAATCGCCGTTTTCGATTGCATCATATAAGTCACGTTGAGAAGATTCTCTGTCTTGACCTACAATTTCAGCCGCTTCATCATCAGTATAATTTTCGATACCTTGTTGCGTTCTGAAATGATATTTAACCCATACACGTTCACCTTCATCATTGTACATAGAATATGTGTGCGAACCGAAACCATGCATATGGCGGAAGTCTTTTGGCATACCTCTATCAGACATTAAAATAGTAACTTGGTGTAACGCTTCAGGTAAACCAGTCCAGAAGTCCCAGTTATTTTGTGGACTTCTCATATTAGTACGTGGATCTCTTTTAACGGCACGGTTTAAACTCACAAATAATTTAGGATCTCTAAAGAAGAATACAGGTGTATTGTTACCTACTAAATCCCAGTTACCTTCTTCAGTGTAGAATTTTAGTGCAAATCCTCGGATATCCCTTTCTAAATCGGCAGCGCCACGTTCACCTGCTACTGTTGAGAAACGTGCAAACATTTCTGTTTGTTTCCCTACTTCTGAAAAGATTTTAGCATTTGTATACTTTGTAATATCATTTGTAACAGTAAACGTACCAAATGCACCTGAACCTTTCGCGTGCATACGACGTTCTGGAATGACCTCACGATCAAAGTGAGACATTTGCTCTAAGAAATAAGCATCTTGCATTAATAGAGGACCTCGCGGACCAGCTGTCATACTGTTTTCTCTATCTGAAACTGGGTGCCCAAACAAACCAGTCAATCTTTTATCATCTTTCGCCATAGTTAATTCCCCTTTCACTTATTTATAATAATTATAATTTAGAATCTACTATTAATAAACCCATAAGCCCTATAATTGAAACATTTTCAATAATCTGTAAAAAGTCAGAAAATTTAAAATTTTTAAGCTAAATTGTTCAAAAGTTATTGAATACTGTCTTCAAAAGGATTAAAATGGTTTGTATATTTTAAATTTTAGAATTAGGAGTCATCATATGGAAGATAACAATATGAAACGTGGTCTTAACTCAAGACACATATCTATGATTGCTATAGGTGGCGCAATTGGTACAGGGCTTTTTGTAGCAACAGGTAGTGTTGTTGCTCAAGCGGGTCCTGGGGGCGCTATTTTAGCTTATTTATTAATCGGAGTAATGCTTTACTTTTTAATGTCATCAATCGGTGAACTAGCAACTTTTTACCCTGTTTCAGGATCATTCAGTTCTTACGCAACGCGATTTGTAGACCCTTCTCTTGGCTTCACTATGGGATGGTTATATTACATTATGTGGTCATTAGTATCTAGCGTAGATGTAATGGTAGCTTCAAATGTGCTTTATTATTGGGATGTATTCAAATTCTTTAGTCCACTTACTTGGAGCTTAATTTTTATAACTATTGTATTTTTATTAAATATTTTTACGGTTAAAGCCTTTGGAGAAACTGAATTTTGGTTATCACTCATAAAAGTTGTAACTATTATTATATTTATCATTGTTGGCTTCTTGATGATTTTCGGTATTTTAGGTGGTCACACGTATGGTTTTGAAAATTATACAAAAGGTGATGCCCCATTCGTAGGCGGTCTATCTGGTTTCTTAGGCGTACTATTAGTAGCCGGCTTCTCAGTTGGTGGTACTGAAGTTGTTGCAGTAACTGCTGGTGAATCTGACAATCCACAAAAGACAATGCCTAAAGCTGTTAAACAAGTATTCTGGAGAATTCTATTATTCTACGTTTTATCTATAGGTGTCATTGCGGCTATTATTCCATATACAGATCCATTATTATTAAATGAGAATGAATCCGTTTCACAAAGTCCTTTTACAATTGTATTTGATAGAATTGGTGTTGCATTTGCCGCTTCAGTTATCAATGCTGTTATTTTGACATCATTATTATCAGCGACAAATTCAGGTGTCTACACTACAAGCAGAATGTTATTCTCTTTAAGTGATGAGAAACAAGCACCTAAATTCTTAAGTAAATTAAATGATAAATCTAAACTACCATTACGTGCATTGGTAACAACATATATTTTAATTGTCGCAATTATCATTATTGCTAATTTCTATTCAAATGCTGTGTTTAGCTTATTGAATATTATAGGTTCATTGGTAATTATTGTATGGGCAGCTAGTTCGTGGGCTCAAGTTAGATTACGTAGGGCAATTAAACGCCAAGGTCAAGATATTAATGAACTATTACCTTACAAATCACCTTTATATCCACTAGGACCAATTTTAGTATTTGCAACTTTAATTTTCTTATATTTTGGTAATTCTATTGGAGATTTATTTGATGGTAATATAGGCAAATTCTTCGTTAATATTCTGCCAATCATTATCTTAGGGCTTATTTTCTTAGCTCATAAAATAATCAGAAAAACAAAATTTGTAAAATTAAATGATATGGATATTACACCACATCATTATCATAATGATTAATTAAATCAATGAATGCGAGAAACTAAAAGTGGATTAACCGCTTTTTGTTTCTCGCATTTTTTATAGTTACAATATATTGATTATTTTCGAAAAATCAGTTATCTAGTATAATAATAGTAAAGATGATGACTTAGAGGTGAATAGCAAAATGGTTGGTCAAACAAACTTATTTGATGATGTCATTAAAAGTGAAGAACGTTTCGTTATCGTTGTACAATCTCTCGAAGAAAAAAATGGTCAATTGCTAAAACGTACTTTAAGAGAGTACCCTAGCCTTGAACATGACCAAATGGAGAATTTGTTCACGCATTTAAAGGATGTATTTAGTACAGAGCCATTTGGTGAAAATCAGTCTGCGTTTACTATTACAGTCTATACCAATTTAGATTATGCTGCGGACCAAGTTTATGCTTATGTTAAGCGCTATAAAGGTAAACATGAATGGACACATACTGCTAAATAAATATAAAACGGCATGAGAATAAGCATGGCTTGTTCGTCATAGTTTTAATGATGAACATACACCACACTCATTTCTCATGCCTTATTTTGTACTATAAAAGTTCTTTCAATGCCTTTGGTATGCCGTTAGAATCGTTATCTAACGTTATTTTATCCGCAATCGCTTTAAGTTCTTCATTGGCATTTCCCATTGCAATCGCACAACCAACGACTTCAAACATAGATTGATCATTCAAACTATCTCCAAAACAAATCACGTCAGATAATGATATATTCATTTTCTCACATAAAGCTTTTATCGCATTACCTTTAGAAACATCTTTAGCCATAAATTCTAAAAAGAATGGTTTACTTGTAGTCACGTCTATTTCCGAATTAAAATGTCCATGCAGGTCGTCACGTACTTTAGAGATATTCGAAGCATAATCAACACCCATTGCTTTAGGTACATCTTCTTTGATATATGCTTTAATATCTTCGACGCGCTTCATAGGTAATCCCGTAAGTTCAGATTCAATATCTCTATATTCGTGATCACCATCATGAATGATGTATCCGTCTTGATAAGTCAATATTAAGAAATGGTGTTTACGACAAAAATCTGCAATAAGGTCAAAATTTTTCTTCGATACACTTTGACTCACTTCTACTTCTTCTGTAGACACTTTGATTGTTTTGCCACCATTGTAACTAATGATGTAACTATCATGTACATCTAATTGAAGTTCTTTAGCAATGGGCAACATACCTTCAGTAGGTCTTCCTGAAGCTAGCACTACTTTATATCCTTGGTTCTGAATATCTATTAAATAATCTTTTGTTTCTTGACTTACTTTATTTTCACTATTAATTAATGTATCGTCCATATCCATGACAACCATTTTATAATTACTCATATCTGAAGTGTACTCCTTTCGACATTTTACTCTTTTATATTTTACAATAAAATTTATGAAGGATACACAATTTCTTCTACAACACCTATTTCATTAATTGTAGCTAGTTCAGAATGACATGACGCAACTTGTTGTCTCAACGCTCTAACTAATTGCCCACTCTTCTCTTTACGACTCAATGTCAATATTGTAGGCCCTGCACCACTTATCACTGTCGCATAGGCATCGTATTGTTGAGCTAATGCTTTAACCTCTTTAAATTCAGGTATTAAATGCTGACGAAATGGCTCATGAAAGCCATCCTGTGACATCATTTTTCCAGCAAGTTCATAATTATGTTGAATTAATGCACATAGCATCGTGTTACTAATTGCACTACTTTGAACCGCACGCTTATGAGAAAATTGATCAGGTAATACATTACGAGAATCCTCAGTCTTTAATTCATAAGGAGGTATAGTTAAAATGATATCAACGTTTGGTACATCAATATGTGCTACGTTCGTTTCGTTAGTTTCGGGATTATAATAACCTGCTAACAAACCACCATATATTGTAGGTGCTACATTATCGGGGTGACCCTCAATTTCTGTTGCTAATTGAAGTAGTTCGTATTTAGATAGTTGTATATTGCCAAAATAGTTAGCAATATATAATGCACCTACTAACGCTGATGCTGATGATCCTAAACCTCGTGCTAAAGGAATATCACTTCTCATTGTAATACTTAAGCTAGGCAATTGAACATTATATTTTGATGCAACCTGTTGCGCTACTTTATAAACATAATTCTCCTTACTATTAGGAAGTGACGCTAATTCAGAATTCAGATACGTAAATTCCCAATTATCCCCTTCAATTCGTTTCACATAGAGATGCAAATATTTATCTATAGCCATACCTATTGAATCGAAACCAACGCCTAGATTAGCCGTAGACGCTGGAATCTTTAAGTGCAATTGTTCGCTCATTTTACAAAGCCCCTTTTATGTAATCAATAATACTTGATTTATCGTTAGGAAGCGGTTGAATTGGATTATCTAAAATTGAAATAGCAGTGTCAGGATCTTTTAATCCATTACCAGTTAAAATTGCCACTACTTTTTTACCTTTAGGTAGTTGACCTGCACGATGTAATTTAATTAATCCAGCAATTGAAGCATTACTAGCCGGCTCACTAAACACACCTTCTTTAGATGTCATTAATTGATAAGCTTCTAATATCTCTTCATCTGTAACACTATCAATTAATCCTTTAGACTCATCTAACGCTTTAGTAGCTTTAGTCCAACTAGCTGGATTACCAATTCGAATAGCTGTAGCAATTGTTTCAGGGTTTTTAATCACTTTATTTTGTACTATTGGTGAAGCACCTTCTGCTTGAAAACCGAATAATCGCGGTAATTGACTACCTTTTTTCTCATGATATTCTTTAAACCCTTTCCAGTAAGCAGTAATGTTACCAGCATTACCAACTGGAATTGCAAGTATGTCAGGCGCTTGTTCTAATTGCTCAACAATTTCAAATGCACCTGTTTTTTGTCCTTCAATACGATAAGGATTTACAGAATTAACTAGTTCAATCTCTTCGTCATTTTCAGCAATTTCCTTAACTATTTCCAAAGCTTCATCAAAGTTTCCTTCAATTGAAACGATTTCAGCACCGTACATTACAGCTTGTGACAATTTACCAAGTGCAATCTTTCCTTCTGGAATAACCACAATTGCTTTTAGTCCAGCTCTTGCTGCATACGCAGCTGCGGAAGCTGAAGTGTTACCAGTAGATGCACAAATGACGACTTTCTTCCCTTGTTCTTTCGCTTTAGTAACAGCCATAACCATTCCTCTATCTTTGAAAGAACCTGTTGGATTTGCACCTTCATATTTTACATATAAATCAATATCTAACATGTCCGATAAATTCTCACAATGAATCAATGGTGTATGACCTTCATTTAAAGTTAACTTTGGTGTGTCGCTATTAACTGGTAAATATGCTTTAAACTCATCTACTAAACCTTGCCATCTTTTCATAAACATTAAACCCCTTCAACTGGATAAATTTTCTCGATATTAAAATCAGCTTTACTTAAAACGTCTTCCGGTGATTGATCTAGACCAACTATAACTACACCATAAGATTGATCATCGCGCTGTTCAACCTGTAGTGATTTGTGGAATGGTAACGTTTCTTTCAATAATGATTCAAATTTTTCTTTTGATAAATCACTTTTTAGAACGACATAATAATTTAACTTCTCTTGAATGGATACTACATCTTCCGTATCCATCAGTTCTCGTGTTGCATCCGTTTTCAGTTCAAAGTGTGGCGGTAATGTATGTGTATTTGATTCAAAGAATAATGCAACGTTTAATAAGTCACTTACAACGGCACTACCAGTAGCTAGGCTACCTGCGCCTTTCCCATAGAACATTGTGTCACCTACTGCATCTCCTACGACATAAATAGCATTATATTCATCTTCAACTGTAGCTAGTTGGTGGGATTTATGTATTAATGTTGGTTCAACTGATGCGTTCACTTTACTATTTTGATAAGTTCCCTTACCAATTAGTTTGATTTTATAGCCTAATTTATCAGCTACATTGATATCAGATAGCGTTGTTTGGCTGATACCTCGAACCTTAACATCATTTAATTTAATAACTTGGTTAAATGATAAATAAGACGTAATAACAACTTTGCGCGCTGCGTCAATACCTTCTACATCATCAGTTGGGTCTGCTTCAGCAAATCCTAATCGTTGTGCTTCATCAAGCGCTTCTTCAAACGTTGTTTGTTCGCGCGTCATTTTAGAAAGAATGAAGTTAGAAGTACCATTAAGTATTCCCATAAACTTAGAAATATTATTCGCATTCAATCCATTATTAATTGCATTTACAATAGGAATACCGCCAGCAACACTCGCTTCAAACTTCAACGCAAGTCCTTTCTCTTCAGCTAAATCTTCTAATAATTTTAAATGTACTGCTAATAAATCTTTATTTGCAGTGATGACATGTTTCCCGCTCTTTAACGCATCTCTCAACCAATCTACAGTCGGTTCGATACCACCCATAACTTCAATGACAATATCAATGGAATCATCATTTAAAATTTCATTAACATCTTCAGTTAAATGATATCGGCTAATATTAATAGGTCTTTTCTTAGTTTTATCACGTACTAAAATATGTTTAATAACAATATCTTTGTTTAACGTATCAATGATTTGTTGTCGATTTTCTTCAATTATTTTAACTACGCCTGATCCAACTGTTCCTAGACCAAGTAAAGCAATATTTAATTCTTTCATATTTTTTATCTTCCCCCATTTGTATAATTGAGAAATACAATTGTCTTGTTGAAATATACTTTATTTTAGTATACTATTAAACCATATTAAATTGATAGGACTTTTTAGCATAAAATGTAAATACTTAGCTATATATTATCACGTGATATCAGAAAATTAAATAGAATTTTCTGATTTTTTAGAAAGGTTGATTAGGTATATGAAAGTGGCAAAATTCGGCGGTAGTTCAGTTTCAAATGCAACACAAATTAAAAAAGTCCTAGATATCATAAATAGTGACCCAGAACGTAAAATTATCATTGTATCTGCACCAGGAAAGCGACACAAAGATGATGTTAAAACGACAGACCTTCTTGTTCGTTTATACGAAAAAGTGCTAAATAACCTTAATTATCAGGATAAAAAGAAAGAAATTATTCAACGATATGCTGATATCTTACAAGAATTGGATATGGATACGTCGTTATTAACTGTGATTGACGAGACATTAGAAGAGATTATTTCAACTTTAAAAGAAGAACCTTTAAGATTGTATGATGCACTTCTATCTTGTGGCGAAAATTTTAATGCACAATTAATTGCGTCATATAATGATTCACAAGGTTTTAAAACAACTTATCTTTCACCTAAAGATGCAGGTATTCTAGTAACAGATTTACCACAGCAAGCACAAATTTTAGAAGAAGCATATGAACAGATAAGTAAATTAAGAGATATTGAAGGTAAAATTATTATCCCTGGATTCTTTGGTGTATCAAAGAATAACTACGTTGTTACCTTCCCTAGAGGTGGTTCTGACATTACGGGTGCAATTATTGCTAGAGGAATTAGAGCATCTCTTTACGAGAACTTCACTGATGTATCAGGTATTTTCAAAGCGAATCCAAATATTATTCAAAACCCCGATCTTATTGAAGAGATTACCTATCGTGAAATGCGTGAATTGTCTTATGCAGGATTTAGCGTCTTCCATGATGAAGCCTTGCAACCACTTTATAAACATAGAATTCCAGTGGTTATTAAAAATACCAATCGCCCTCAAGATAAAGGAACATTTATTCGTCATGATAGAGATGTAAGTGATAAAAATGTCATTATTGGTATTAGTTGTGATAAAGGATTTACTGTAATTAACATTAAAAAATATTTAATGAACAGACAAGTTGGCTTCACTCGTAAGGTACTTGAAATATTAGAAGACTATAACATTTCATTCGACCATATATTGACAGCATCAGTATCATTCTCCGTACACATCAATTAAAAGGTAAAGAGAAAGATGTACTCAATGCGATTCGTAAACGTTGTGATGTCGATGAATTAAGTATCGAGCATGATCTAGCCATATTAATGATTGTTGGCGAAGGTATGAATAAAGCGATTGGCACAGCGAACACGATCACGCATGCCTTAGCAGAATCCAATATCAATTTAAAAATGATTAACCAAGGGTCATCAGAAATTTCAATGATGTTTGGTATTTCAATTGAAGATGCAGATAAAACTGTTTTGTCTACATATGAATATTGTTATCACGGCGTTTGTTTAAAAAACTTAAATAAGCGAGCATAATTAAAAACATCTAGTATTTAAGTAATCATGTTCATTTACATTTTACTTAAATATTAGATGTTTTTTATGA
This sequence comes from Staphylococcus sp. GDY8P47P, assembly GCF_016892225.1. Taxonomy (NCBI): domain Bacteria; kingdom Bacillati; phylum Bacillota; class Bacilli; order Caryophanales; family Staphylococcaceae; genus Staphylococcus; species Staphylococcus sp. GDY8P47P. The sequence goes on from NZ_JAFENV010000006.1 coordinate 79,700, forward strand.
ATGATTATTGGCTAAAGCTTCTTTTATACGTTGCTCACCGACAACTACTTTCAAAATTACAAATTGATAATAGCTTAAAGCGTCTAAAACCATTTTGTAGTTAGGTAATTGATGATAGTTTTGGTTATCTAATAAATCATACATTAATACAATTTCTGGCTTAATATAATCTACGCCCCACGTCAATGAATGAAAGTATATGCTATTCATAGGAATACGAATATTATTATCAAGTCTAAATATCCATTCTTCATTCACCACATCATAAATGAAGATATTTATTAGCAATTGCTGGTTAAACGTAATATCTATGTGCGCAATTTCTGGCACACTTAGTTGATCACGATCCATTAACACATTATTTTTATCATAATAATTTAATTGATATGTGGAAGGAATTACTTTTAGTACTTCGACGAGTTGCTTGCGCTCTACACAAATGTCGACTCTAGAAGGTAGAATAAAATTATCACTTAAAAATAACTGCATTGCGACTTCCCCGTGAAATTTGAATGAAGTACGACATTTATTTTTTAATATTTTAACTAGCTCTTCTACATGTTGTTGATGTTCCATATTACTACCTCCAAAGGAAACGCTTTCATACACTAATTATACATATACTGATTTGAGTTTTCAATTTACGAATTGTGAAGTATCGTTAAAATTGATGTTAAAAAAATGATTGATATGACTAATAATTAGATTATTTTTATTAATTTAACAATTTAACTTAATTTATATTTTGTTGAACTACGCAAATATAATAGATATAATTTATATGTTATTTCATATCACTCACATCTTTAAGATTACAATAAATGAGTGATATAAAATGAAAAATTCGAACATAGGTGATGAATTATGACATTAACAATTATCTTGGTTGTTATCATCGTTATTCTTATTTTAGCGTTCATCTTAAATCAACGATATATGCAAGATAGAGTTGATACAGAAGTTTACGCGAGAAATCAGATGGTAACAAAGAATGCGTCGCTTAGTAATGAAAATTTAGAACTCAAAAATCAAATGCTTAGTTCTAATAATGACGTAAGCTCACATGCTAAACGAAACGCAAAGCACGTTTTAACTGGCATTCTTGATAAGTATAAAGACGAAGGAAAGTTAAAATTCTATGATATTATAACGACAAGTAATTTAGCTACTAAGCATCCTTTCTTCGAATATGCTAGAACGTTTGATTATATCGTCGTTTCAGATGTTGGTTTAATCAATATTGATGTCAAAAACTGGAAACAAAAGACATTTTATCACTTTGATGCACCAGTTGACGATGATATGCAAATCGACACAACTGATGTCAATCAAATTGTTGGTCATTATGTTAGCAAACAATATCATAGTCAGTTCGATTCACCACGAAGTGAGATTTATACTTTCATCGAAAAAATCCAAAGTAACCGTGTCATTTATGAATTTTATGATCATGATCCATATGAACAGGCAGCAATTAATTCTAAAATTCTAAAAGACGGTATTGAAAATCACTTTAACCATAAAGTACAAAGTATCGGTGTCGTTTACTTTAGTGATGGTAGTGTCAATATCATTGAAGGTTCAGATGAAAGAGCTCAATATGTGGATACTGTTTCGACTAAGTCATCTCTTGAAGCGGTAATCAAAAATGCAATTGATTTATCTAAGCATCCGCTTTCTGAAGAACAAGTGACTAAAATTGTAAATAGCTTTAATAATTAATGCATTAAACAAGCGATTGACATTCCATCTTTTTACAGATACACGTGTCAATCGCTTAAATTTTTAACTCCATAAATTCACTTTATCTTTTTTAGCTTGTTGTTCGCCTTGTTCGAATATATGACGATATTTGCCATTTGGTGAGAAGTACTTTTCACGTGCTAATCCTTTTTTTACTAATTCTTCGTTGTACATCGTGTTGTCATTCAACCACACATACGCCAGTGTTCGTCCATAACGATCCTCTTTTTCTTTATCATATTCTAAGTATACATCTTTTCCGTTTAGATGTTGTTTACTATAATTTGACGCTTCTTTACCATAAGGTTGAACTGGTGTGTTAGGTTTTACTGTTTCTGGTGTATCTACTCCTATAAGCCTAACTTTAATTTCTTTGCCGTCTTCATTAGTTGCCACAAAGGTATCACCATCTACCACACGTTCTACATGTACTTTTTCTTTATCTTTTATATTAGTAGAAGTTGATGAAGATTGCGTGCCACTATTTTTAAATGGACCTGTATGATTAATAAATTGAAAAGCTAAAACGCCTATTACTAAAACTGCTAATACTATGATGCTAAGGGATTTTTTCGAATTCACAGTTGTCACCTACACTTTTAATTTCAATAATAAATATCATATATAAATTAAAATTAATCGTCAATGGCTTCTTAATTTTATTGAACAAAGTTAGACTCAATCTTACACGCAATAAGTGAATTGTTGAGTCATACCATGCTATAATAAATGCGTTAGGAGTGACATAGATGTCTGAGAAAAATGAAAATTTAGTGACAGTTATAGCTGTTATTATAGCTATTATTGTCGGTGTGATTCTTCAAATCGTCTATAAATTACCTATTATTGTATCTGTCGTAGTAGCAATATTATTAGGCGTGTTAGTAGGATTTATTGCTTATATTATTCAATCGATCGTACGTAAAAGAAAAAACAAATAATAACAACAATGACAACACTATTATTTTTAAGGCGACGTATCATATTTGAAATGGCTAATTAAATTGAGAAAGCTATTATATTCGTTTTTCTCAACTTTAGTTATCATTTCGAGCATGGCACAACAAAGAATTGCATGAAACATTTTAGAAGTAAAGCTAATTGGGAGCGAGACTATGAATTCAAATTAAATTCTGTCTAACTCCCAAATTTTTTTATATTTAAGGTTAATTTTTAAAATTAGTGGTATGTATAAGAAATACCTTAATTGTATAAAATTAATTATAAAAATGGATGGATTTTCAAGTAGCTACAAAAGCCTCATCATCAAATCAATTAGCGAGGTGTCATTATGGAAATTATAGACGTCATTATAGATCATCACGGTCTAATATATAAAGTTCAAACACAAAATGGCAATGTATTCGAACATACCTTGTCAAAAGACACCCCTCCAGATAAAGTAGCGCAAGTGTTACGTTTATTAGCTACTCATGTCGACAATTTAGAAGAGCAAGAAAAGAATAAGTAATATATTTAAAATGTCGCGCTCAACTTCAACGTACGCGATTATTTGTAAACAAAATGCAGAACATAAAATCATCTGTTTTCGGTTACTGAAGTATAGTAACCTAAACAAAGTTTTATGTTCTGCACTTTTATGCAGTCTATTTGATGAAATTAATCCAATACTATATCCAACCTTTATCGTTCGCTTTTTTCCAAGCATCAAAACGATTCTCCGCTTCGAGCTTATCAATAATGTTAGACATATAATTTCTTACTGTCCCATTTGAAAGATAAAGCTTATCTGCAATTTCTTTATTACTTAACCCTTCTCCAATCTCACGTAGTACTACTTGCTCTTTATGCGTTAGAGGATTGGCCTCTTTAAATAAAGATGTCATTAAAGATGTACTATATTCTTTTTCGCCATTTAAAACTTTGTGAATGGTGGTAACTAAATCGTCGACTGAGCGTTCTTTTAAGACATATGCGTCGACATCATTCGCAACTGCTCTTTCGAAATAACCAGGCCTTTTGAAAGTCGTAACAATAATTACCTTTGTTTTAACTTTGTGTTCTCTTAATTGCGACAATACCTCTAAGCCTGTCATCCCTGGTATTTCAATATCGAGAATAGCGATGTCGGGCTGATTATGCGTAATGCATTCCAATGCATCAACACCATTATCAAAATCATTGATTACTTTTAAATCATCATGAAATTCAATTAATTGTATCATTGCTTTACGTAACATATTTTGATCTTCTGCAATCACGATTGAAATCATTGTATACCTTCTCTCGGAATCATTATATCGATGGTCGTACCCTGTTTAGAAGTGATATGAATAGTACCGTTTAATAACGCTACCCTATCATTAATACTTTTTAAATTCACTTTATTAGGTTGTTTCAAACCTATACCATTATCACTGATGGTGAATTGAATACCTATGTCATTACTTTCTATTTTCCCGTTAATTTCAGTGGCTTGTGCATGCTTAATCACATTGTTAACTGCTTCTCTAAGTATCATAGATAATATGGTTTGTTTAGTTGGATTAAGAGAACTCGCGCCTCTTTTATTTTCAAAATGAAAGTGAATATTCGCATCCTGTAATATTTGCGCTATTGATTGAATTTCCTCTTCAAAACTTTGTACTTTTAAATTTTCGATAATGTGCCTTACTTTCTCCAATGTTTCTTTCGACATTTCATTTATATTTAAAATTTCTTTCTTAGCGGCTTGAGGATCTTTATCAATCAGTTTCGCTGCTAACTCTGATTTCACACTTAAACTTGCAAATACATGACCTAATGTATCATGCAAATCTTGACCGATTCTGTTGCGTTCTTTCTCAGCAATTAAAATATTAATATATTTATTCTTTTCCTCAATTTGTTGACGATATTGTCTTTCTTTCACAATTTTAAAATTACCAAACAATATCGCTAAAATAACAATATAATATATAATAATACTCACAACATATAAGTGATTGGAATGTAAAGTTGTGATGATGATACAAGCAATCATTGAACTTATTAATAAAACAAATTCGATTGATTTAATCCCTTTTTTAAATAAAAATGGTATTGCAAAAGCACTGAAGAAGAAAAATAAGCTCAATGACGGATTGTATGCATATACAAAATAGATAATCGCTAAAAAGTGAATAATGAACAAAATTAAGTTCATTCGGTGGCTCAATGTTTCATGAAATAGAATTAACCCTGCATATGCAATCGTAAAAATGATGACTATACAAAGATTAATGAAAAAGCTTTCATGTCTCCACGTTAAATATAAACCATAATAAGGAAATATTAAGTAAATTAAAGATGAAATTTCTCCCATTTTAGCGCCTAAACTACGTTTCATTTAATCCACCTCTTTCTTCTTATTAATTAATAATGCAATACCTAAAAAAATAATGCTATAAATACCTAAAATAAGGAACGATTGAAGATTAAAGCCGTGACCTTTACCTAGTTCAAGTGCCAAATGACGTAAATGATACGTTGGTGTTAACTTAGTAATGGTTTGCATCCAATCTGGAAACGTACTTACTGGGAACCATAAACCGCCAATAATCGCTAAAACAATATTAAGTAAATTTGCTATACTACTCGCTTTCTGTGTTTCATTAAATTGCGTAATAATTAAACCTAAAGTTAGAAACATGCTAGCACCTAACCATAGTGTTACACCAGATAAGAGCCATTCACTTGGTTTAAGTGATACACCTTTATAGAAATGGGCCACACTATATAAAAGTACAATTGAAATAAAAAATAAAGTCATTGTTTTAAGTATTTTAGCTAAATAATAATTTAGTACAGTGATGGGTGTAGATATTATTTTTTTATACCATCCATTGTTCCTTTCATCTATAATTTCTAATGGAAATTGCATTAAACAGAAGCCCATTAAACTAAATACAGTCATACTATACATATATTCTTTATAAAAAACTTTTTTTGCATCTTCTGGCATATCAATTAAAGATGTAAATAGTAAGTAGAACGCAAGCGGAAAAACAAATGCCATAAATGACGAAAATTTACGTCGCAACAATAATTTATATTCAAAATTGAGTAAAGTCATTGTCTTTAACATAAGCTATTGCACCACACTTTATTCATTTGAAAACATATGTTCCAGTAAAGATTTCTTATAAATTGTAATTTGGTTTAAATCTATTTGGATTTTAATTAAGTTCATAATGACTGACTCAACATTTTCTGAATGTATTTTTAAATTATTATTCATAATATCTATATGGTATATTTCTGAAAGTTGATGATATTGGTCTTCTGTATATTTCATGACTTCAATAATAGAATTATTTTGACTAAACAAGATATTATGCGGTGTATCATTAAGTTTAACCTTACCGTGCTCTAAATATACAACTTTGTCAGCCATCCTTTCGACTTCTTCAATATAATGAGACGTATACAATATGGTCATTCCATCTTGTTTGAGATGACTAATCAAATTCCAAAAATGTTCTCTCGTTTCAATATCCATTGAAGTGGTGGGTTCATCTAATATTAAGAATTGAGGCTTTCCTATTAAAATGAGTACAAAATCTAATATTCTTCTTTGCCCTCCTGATAATTTATTAGCATATTGATTCATTTGGACATCCGAAAAATGCGTTAATCTTTGAAACGTTTCAAATGTCATGGGATTTGGATATAATTGTGCATATAAATGATATAACTCTTTCACTTTAATGAGCTTAGGCAAATGTGTAGTTTGAAATAATATCCCCATATTCTTCGACGAAATTAGGTTTGAGGTATCCTCAATTGATCCACTATTCGCATGTTTATGACCAATTAGTATATCTATTAATGTTGACTTGCCTGCGCCATTCTTCCCGATTAAAGCTGTACATTTTCCTTCTTCGATATTTAAAGTAATGTTATCTAATATAGTCTTCAGGCCAAACGATTTATTCAATTGGTTGATATTTATCATTACGAACTCACATCCTTATCATTTATACATCTATCTTATTCTTTTATCGAAGCTGAAATTAGTTCATAATGTCATGACTTTACTATGACATTTGTCATAGTAAAATGATGACAAAATAGCAAAAAAGATTAAGCAACTCAGTGTCGCTTAATCTCATAAATAACTTAATCCATTAGATTTAATAGAGAAGCAAAATGTCTTCTCCATTTAACCGGCAATGACCGACAAGTAATCTTATTAGATTAGTTTGTGTATGTTCTTATTCTGAATACTATAAAATTGGTGATACTAATTTTGCTATATCTTCTTTTATTTTAATTGAAAGTGAACGTTTATTATATGCGTCTAATGTTAATAATTTAGATTTTTTAATATCTTCTTCATAAGCATTTCTAATTTGTTTGGCGATATTTTCATCATAGATAAATGCATTCACTTCAAAATTTAATGCGAAACTACGATAGTCCATGTTAGCGGAACCAACACTGCATATTTCATCATCAATTATCATAACTTTAGAGTGGATAAAACCATTTTGATACGTATAAATTTTCACACCACTATTTAATAGTTCAGCAGCATTTGAAAACGTCGCCCAATATACGAATGGATGATCTGGTTTACATGGAATCATTAAATGTACATCTACGCCAGCATTCGCTGCCATTTTCAGTGCATTGATATAGGATTGATCTGGAATAAAGTAAGGACTTTGCATATAGATAGATTTTTTGGCGCTCATAATCATTTTAGTATAGCCGTACTCTATTTGATGTAACTCAAAAGCAGGTCCACTTGAAGCAATTTGTATAGCTGATTTACCTTTATGCTGATTCTTTGCAGGGAAATATTTCTCATCATATTCAAATTGTGGTCGATGCGCTTGTGAATTCCAATCTAAAATGAAACGTATTTGTAATGCATCGATGGCATTACCTTCAACACGAATATGCGTATCTCTCCAGTAACCTAACTTACCAAGTCCTAAATAATCATCACCAATATTAAATCCTCCGATGTATCCTACTTGTCCATCAATAATTATAATCTTTCTATGATTCCGGTTATTCATTCTAAAATTGATAAGTGGAAACTTAGAAGCAAAAAAGGCTTCAACTTCGCCACCTAGTGATTGGAAATGATGAAATTTTGACATTCTTACTTTCTTAGAACCCACATCATCATATAATATTTTAACTTCCAAACCTTCTTTAAGTTTTGTTTCTAATGCATCTATTATACGATGACCTAAGCCATCAAGTTCAAATGTATAATATTCTAAATGAATGTAGTCTTTCGCATTATAAATATCTTCAATCACTTTGTCGTAAAGCTTGTGGCCATCCGTAAATAAATCAATATGATTATCTTCTGTTAGAAATGCATCTTGCTTGTTTAATAACATTCTAATAAGATCCCTATGTTTCAATACTTGCTGATTATGAGTTTGATAACGATATGCATCGAATTGTTTAACTTGTTCATCTACTACACCTTTAAATGTATCCAATTCTTTACCATTATTTTTCTCCATTTTCCTTTTTGAAACTGTTCTTCCAAAAAATAAATAGAGTATAAACCCGATTAATGGTAAGACAAATAATACAAAGAGCCATGCCCATGTTGATGATGCACTACGTCTATTTCTTTCTAAAAAAATGATAATAAACGCTAATATTAGATTTATCACAAACCCTAGTGCTAATATAATCGTAAAAAACGTCCCCAAATCTGGGCCGAACATAAATTTCATAATATAATACTCCTATTTAATTCCATAATTTGGATTTATCTATTCAATCAATTTATTACTTGGCATTTAATATTATAATTGCGTTAAGTACTTCTTCATTATTGGGGAATTTACGTTCTTCTACTTTATCAATCGAAATATTCAAAACTTCATATTGGCTACCTTCATCACTTTCAAGAAATATATTAATCTCTTTTTCTAGCTCATCCAAAGTTTTTTCTTGAATTTTTTTAAATTTGATTTTGTTCATTTTATAACACTCCATTTCAACTTATTTGTTTAAATCATAGTCTTTTTACATTTAAATCGCAAATAAATTTAGACTTCACCTTTTTAATTGAAACGCTTACAATTTTATATTTAAAATATTAAATTCACATAAGTGCTAAATTATTGTATACTAAAGTCATTCTATTAAATTTTCAGAATAATTAAACTATTTAGATTGTGGGGTATTATATGATTTCTTTTGAAAATGACTACCTTGAAGGTGCACATGAAAACGTATTACAACGATTACTTGATACCAATTTAATCCAGGCCTCTGGTTATGGTGATGATCAATTTTCAAAGCAAGCAGCAGAAAAAATTAAATCAGCCATTAAGTGTCCAGAAGCGACTGTACGTTTCTTAGTTGGCGGTACACAAACCAATCAAGTTGTGATTAATTCAGTATTAAAGCCGTATGAAGGTGTAATTTCAGCCGACACTGGTCACGTCGCCGTACACGAGGGAGGTGCGATTGAATTTAGTGGTCATAAAGTGTTAGCGATACCATCACATGAAGGTAAAATCAGACCAAAAGAAGTGAATGAATATTTAGATACATTTTACAATGATTTCAAACGTGAACACATGGTCTTTCCTGGAATGGTCTACATTTCACACCCTACAGAATACGGTACTTTATATACTAAAGAGGAATTGAAAAATCTTGCTGACGTGTGTAAAGAACATAATGTACCTTTATTTATGGATGGTGCGCGTTTAGGCTATGGTTTAATGAGTGATCAAAGTGATATAAAATTTGAAGATATTGCTAAATATTGCGACATCTTTTATATAGGTGGTACTAAAATAGGTGCGCTATGTGGTGAAGCCATCGTATTTACTAAAAATAATGAGCCAAAACACTTTACCACTCGAATCAAACAACATGGTGCATTACTTGCTAAAGGTCGCTTAGTAGGCGTACAATTTCTAGAATTATTCACTAATAATTTATACTTAGATATTAGCCGCCATGCCATCAATATGGCTAATAAAATGAAAAAAGGATTCCTTGAAAAAGGCTATCAACTCTACTTCGATTCACCTACCAATCAACAATTCTTCGTGCTTAGTGAAGAAAAGATTAATGCGTTGAAACAAAAAGTGAAGTTCGCGATTTGGGAGAAATATGACGATAATCATCGTGTTGTTAGATTTGCGACAAGTTGGGCTACTACCGAAGAAAATGTAGATAAGTTATTAGAGTTAATTTGATAATAGAGAAACAGGACTTCCTAAAAGGAAATCCTGTTTTTAATGAAATTTATAATAAATACCGGCTATAATTACAATTAATCCAAAGAGTGCTATAATTTTTTCTTTTTTAGATGGTTCTCGTTTTTCTATAGTGACTTTAATATTAAATTCCACTTTTTATTCTCCTTATAAAAGTTTAAGCAATCATGTTAATCTCATTCACTACCACGTTAACATTGAATTTTAAGTGGGAGCGGGACAGAATTCTTTTGAATTCGTCGTCCCACCTCCGCAAGGATGACTAGAACTGAGAAAAGCTTTGTTAAAGCGCCTTCTCAGTTCAGTCAGCTACTGCGAATTTGCAAAATAGCTTCATTATATTATTTTTGTCCCGGACTCTTGTTTTATTATATTAGTCACCTATAGTTTAGAGTACTGCCCTTTATCATACGCTTATTCTATTAATAACTTTTTGATAAGCTTCAAGCACTTGTGGATAAAGATAAATTACTCTAGATCCAACCCGGCGAGTTACTTCGACAATTTCAGGTTCACAGACTATTTTATTTTGAAGCGTTGATTTACTTAATCCAGTTAAAGTTACTAAATCTTTAATTCCTACTGAAGCATATTGTCTCTTATAATTTTGCAATATATTATCTAGGTTCTCTTCAATCAATTTATGCATAAAATCTTCGTCAATATGGATTGTTATATTACTCATACTGTTCACTCCATCTATTTTAAATTACTCATTGTTTTAAGTTAATTTATTAAGCTGGTTATTAAAGTCAGTAATACTAATATAAATATACCTATAGTTAAATATAGAGATATTTGCTCCCTGTTGAATTTCATGTTGTTAAACACTCCTTTTATTTCTTAAAAAAATTAACCATAGCTAACAATAAAGTAACTACATTAATATAAAAAGTTAACTTTCTTCTCATATCTCTACTCATAAAATTCATCTCCTTATAAATTATTAACTATTTCATACGTCTTACTTGAGTCGATAGTTCTCAGACTTCGAGACCAACTTTTTTATTTAATTATATTATATTAATTTTATAATATAATTAAATAAGTGTAATTTGAATTTTATTGCAAGATATTGAAGCACATTTTAGTTCAGCAATTAAATTAGGTTTTTTACAATGTCTATGGTTTGATCATCAAAATTTTCTCCACTTGATTCACAAAGCAATGAACGTGTTTCATTTCTTATTTGAGATACTTCTTCTTGGGAAAATGTTTTCTCATTTTGTTGTACTTGTTCATCATTATTTTCTAAATTCTCATTGCTTTTGTTTCTTAAATAATATTACTTTGGTTGTTTTCCATGAGATACACCTCCGTTTATAGTCTGTCGACTTTTCATTCCATACTTGTTTTTATAACATCATCAGCACGTTTTGGACATAAAAAAAACCTTCCGTAAAAGGTTAAAAAAATGTATAAAAATAGCACCACTTTCTATTTATATTGGTAGAAAGGATGCTATTTTCAATACCATGCAACTAAATATTCACTTGGAAATTCATTTATGCTTATAAAATATCTAATTGCTTGAAATGCTTTGTTTCTATATATCATATAATCATTTTTTATTTCATCTTTAGATAATATAAAATCAATAACCTCTGAATTGTTTTTATTCAAAGTTACTATTCCCTTCCCCTTTTTTAAATCATCTTGTGGCAAATATTCATAACTAATTATTCGCTCATCTTCATTTATTTTATTAAGTATCAACATAGGTTTTACCTCATTTACTAATAAAACTTGCATAATCATACTTTTTCCCAACATAATTATGTGCTTTTGTATATGAATAATTTTACTTATTCATCAAATAGTGTTCAAGAGCTTCATGACGTAATAATATTAAATCCTGCTCTTTTATATTCTTTCCTTCCCTTAAACGTTGCCAACTTAAAGCTATATTAAAGTCCGGGAAAAATTTATCTCTTTTATTTCCTAATTCATACACGTTTTCAAATAAATGTTCATAAACTCTTTCTATTAATTTTTGATTATATCCAGTATTATTTGATATTACTTCAATTTCTCTTTTTTTATTTCTATTTAACACTGACTTATAATAATTTATTGCATGCTGATCTCTTTTTGAATGATAAGGGTCATTGATGTCGTTTAAGGCTCCTGTATTTCGTATTAAACTCTGTTTATCTTCTATCTTATGCTTATCTTTACGCTCAGTAAAGAATTTATCCCACCAGTTTTCCACATGTGGTACTGTAGTACTTCTGCACCAAGGGACATTGGTGGAGCATTTATGCCAGGTATTATATCTTTAACTTTAAATACTTTGCCATTTAAAGAGTGACATATTTTAGATGTTTTTTTGTCTATTTTGGCCACATATTTATATTCGCCATCTTCACCTAATTCTTTTAGATAAGTTAGCTTCTGTGATTCAGCCTGCACACGTGCTGATTCAGTAAGTTAGTAAATGATTCAACATTTTTCTTTGTTGTTTCAGCATCAGAGTTCACTAATGCATTAATGATTTGATCATCAAAATTTTCTACACCTGATTCACTAAGCATTGAACGCGTTTCATTTCTCATTTGAGATAATGCCTTTTCAGCTTTTAATGCTTCATTCTCTTTCAAAAGTTTTTCTATCTCATATTGGCTTTTTTGGTCTTTATTCATCTTGGCCAGTTTTTCAGCTTCTTGACTAGCGTCTTTAATACGCTCATCAGATTTTCTTCTTTCTCTAGCTAGACGGTCTTTATTCATTTGAGATACTTCTTCTTGGGAAAATGTTTTCTCATTTTGTTGGGCTTGTTCATTAGGTGTTTCTAATTTCTCATTGCTTTTTGCTTCTTCAGTAATATTACTTTGGTTGTTTTCCATGAGATACACCTCCGTTTATAGTCTGTCGACTTTTCATTCCATACTTGCTTTATAACGTCATCAGCACGTTTTGGACATAAAAAATAACCTTCCTTAGAAGGTTAAAAAAGTGCATGAAAATAGCACCACTTTCTATTTATATAAGTAGAAAGGATGCTAAATTAATACCAAGCTATTTTATAATTAGTAGGAAAATCATCTTCTTTAATAAAATCTTTAATAGCTATAAAAGCTTTATTACGATAATTTAAGCTATTAAATTTTAATTCTAAGTTAGATAATTTAAAACTTTCAACTTTACTATTAGTTTTTTTTACAACAATTTCACCTGTTCCATTTTCAATCAAGCATTCTGGAATATATTCGTATTTTATAAAATCTTTGTTTTCAAAAACTTTATGTAGACTTAACATTTTAAGACTCCTTTTTATAAATGTTTCATAGTTATATTTGGAGTTAACTTTATAATGAGTAATATCGTAACTATAATTGTACTTGTTCGTCAAGTAATGTTCAAGAGCCTCATGGTGCAATAGTATTATATCTTGTTCTTTTAAAATCACATTTTCTTCTGCTACCATATTTTTAACCTCCATTTAGTTAAGAAAATAAATTTATATTTTGTGCAATTGCCTTTTGCCTTTGTACATCGTCTTTAATTGACAAATTATCTTGCTTTGTCATACCAGTTGTTTGAGTATTAATTGGTGCATTTTATCGTAATGCTTTCTCAACGTTACTTTAAACCATTTGATTCAGTAAGTTAGTAAATGATTCAACATTTTTCTTTGTTGTTTCAGCATCAGAGTTCACTAATACATTAATGATTTGATCATCAAAATTTTCTACACCCGATTCACTAAGCATTGTACGCGTATCATTTCTCATTTGAGATAATGCCTTTTCAGCTTTTAATGCTTCATTCTCTTTCAAAAGTTTTTCTATCTCATATTGACTTTTTTCTCTTTATTCATCTTGGCCAGTTTTTCAGCTTTTTGAATGGGAGTGAGACAGAATTCTTTTAAATTCGTCGTAACCCCAACTTGCTTAGCTTGTAAAATCACTTTCGTGATTTTTTGTGTTGGGGCCCCGCCCACCTCCGCAATGATGACTAGAACTGAGAAAAGCTTGATTTAAGCGCCTTCTCAGTTCAGTCAGCTACTGCGAATTTGCTAGATAGCATTATTATATTATTTATGTCCCAGACTGCATCAGATTTTCTTCTTTCTCTAGCTAGACGGTCTTTAATTATTTGAGATACTTCTTCTTGGGAATATGTTTTCTCATTATGTTGGGCTTGTTCATTAGGTGTTTCTAAATTCTCATTGCTTTTTACTTCTTCAGTAATATTACTTTGATTGTCTTCCACGAGATATACCTCCGTTTTTAGTCTGTCGACTTTACATTCCATACTTGCTTTTATAACGTCATCAGCACGTTTTGGACATAAAAAATAACCTTCCTTAGAAGGTTAAAAAAGTGTATAAAAATAGCACCACTTTCTATTTATATGGGTGGAAAGGATGCTACTAATTTTTTTCTTTTAATTTAATATCATTTTCAATATCTTTTATTATTTCATCAACTGTTCCTTGTCCATCAAGTTGGTATACTACCATAAATTACCACTACCTTTTGCTTAAGATGCCTAAATTATATATATTTTTTTAAAAAATATCAATATCTCTCTTTTCTAATTTAACCTCTTCCATATTTAAGAATGTTTCCTTAAAAATTTTAAAGATTTTTATTTTAGAGTAACCATTACTTTTAGATAGACATTTTATTTGTCCGCCATTAGGCACTATAGTCATGGTTTTAATAGAATCGAATTTTATAAACATAGTTAAATCATGCAAAGAAAAACCTGACTGGCCTGGATGATTATGTAACATAGTTATTGAACTAGGTTTACTATTAATCAATAATTCTGTTGACTTTTCACCTGGCAAAAATGAAACACTATTTTCATTGCCAAATACTTTTATAACTTTGCCATCTTTTAATAAATATGCAACTTCATTGCTATCATTGTTTTCTTCGGCATCTTTTAGAAGTGCTTTATGTTGTTCTTGTATAAATTTATTATCTTCTTTTGTATGTGTAGGAATATCAATATACCTTACTTTATCAATTGCTTGATTAGTAATATTACTTTGGTTGTTTTCCATGAGATATACCTCCGTTTATAGTCTGTCGACTTTTCATTCAATACTTGCTTTTATATCGTCATCAGCACGTTTTGGACATGTTGAGTTGTCAATTTAAG
>NZ_JAFENV010000060.1:0-1346 GCF_016892225.1 Staphylococcus sp. GDY8P47P
GGTTATATCAATATCACTGATCGCTTCCAAGATCCAACATCTGGGAAAGAACGCTTAATCTTAGAAAACGAGTATGGTAATACTGTTATTCGTGATGCCGACATCTTAACGCCTATGAAACTTCCTTCCTTAATGGGTTACGGCTTTACGATTAACACTCGATATATCCACGAATTGGGCTATGCATTGCAATTAATGCGTGAAAGTCTGCCAATGGCCACTTTGTATAGCGGTTCTGGCGTAATTAACACAAAAGATGGATTAGTAATCAATACCAACTATATTGAATATCATCCATCAATACCACAAAACACACAAATTTTGTGTGATGGAAAATATGACCTTGAACCTAAGGGGAGCTATGCACAATGGTTATTAATGTACGATGCAGAAGTTAAAGGTCATTTAATGCTTGAAATGGCAGTTACAATGGGCGTTAGTGCCCTTGTAACAAGCTACTTAAACAAAATAGACCTAATAGAATTCGGGGGTACAATATACTCTCTAACGGGTCACAGTAGTTCAGGTAAGACAACAGCTGCAATGTTAGCTGTTTCTGTAGGTGGAGCTCCAACAAAAGGAACAAGCACACTATTTCGTAGTTGGAATACAACTCGTAATGGTTTAGAAGGTTTTATCAATGAAAATTACGGGATACTTGTTGCTTTTGATGAATTGTCAACTGCCACATTCCCTGATACTACAGGCTTACTCTATTCTATAGCTGAAGGGCAAGGCCGTCAAAGAGCGAATGTTCATGGTGAAGCCAAAGAAACGAAGACCTGGTCAACATCGCTTGTTTCCACTTCTGAATATAGCATTTTTTCTAATAGCGCTAAGAATGACGGATTATACGTTCGCACAATAGAGTTAAATGATGTATTCACTCACAGTGCTGATAACGCAGACAATATAAAACTAGGTGTACGACAAAATTATGGTCATCTATTACCTTTAATCGGTTCTTTTCTCTTAAATCATGAAAATACGGTTAGAACTTTTTTCGAAGAAGAACAGCAATGGTTCAAACATGCGTTAAGCAATGAAAAAGAAAAAACAGGACAACGTATGTTCAACCGTTATGCAGTATTTGTTACTTCTGCACGTATATTATCAACTGTAACAAATCGATCTGTATTATTAGATGAAATGCGAGAGTATCTACTAAATTATCATAACGAAACAGTAGCTGAACGGTCATTAGCTGATAAAGCAATCGAATTAATTGTCCAATTTGTAGCACAGTACAGAAATAAATTTTCAGATGACGGTAGATTATCAAAGATGCTGGAGGGATTTGGTCTCATAGAACTAAAAGATGACCATATCCAAGTTAAGATAATTGC
>NZ_JAFENV010000060.1:1497-2576 GCF_016892225.1 Staphylococcus sp. GDY8P47P
CAATTTGATGGCATTACAAATCCTGAGTTACTTAATGACTTTATTAAGCAAGCCAAAGAAAAAGAAGCAAGTGACGAATTAGAACTATAAATTTGAATATTATACCGCTACAACGCTTAAAACGCGTTGTAGCTCATTAAATCAATCGGAGGAAAAATTATGAAAGTAATTGCATTAGCACATAATATTACAGATGAAAGAGAAGACCACTTGGATAAACAACCTATTGATACTGTAAGAGCATATTGTAAAGAACATGGTTATAAAATCACAAAAGATTATAACGACGATAACCAATTAATAAATGATATTAAACTGAAGCACGTCAAACCTAAACATATTGTCTTTTGGGGCATTTATGAAGATTATCCTAAATTGGTCAGACTCTGCTCAACACGAGGTATCGAACTCATTCCAACGTTTCCAATGTTGGAATAACACTTTTACTACTATCAAAGTCAATTGGGAGGAAGAATATGGACGAATTAATCACATTACTCGCTGATTTAGTGATTGAAGAAATCAATCACGCTGATGACTAATAATAACGCCCAACACCTGATTGGTGTTGGGCTTATGTGTAAATTCATTCATAAATATATATTATCACTGTGGAAGGAGGAAACAGGATGAAACAAGCAATGGGTTACTTACGTCAAAGTACAACAAAACAACAATCACTTCCGGCACAGAAACAAGCCATCAAGACATTAGCTAAAAAACACAATATTCAACACATCACATTTTATAGCGATAAGCAATCAGGACGCACTGATAAGCGAAACGGTTACCAGCAAATTACTGAACTGATTCAACAAGGACAATGTGACGTACTATGTTGCTATCGTCTAAATCGACTTCATCGTAATCTAAAAAATGCATTAAAGCTCATGAAATTATGTCAAACGTATCATGTTCATATCTTAAGCGTTCATGATGGCTACTTCGACATGGATAAAGCATTCGATCGGCTCAAACTCAATATTTTCATCAGCTTGGCCGAACTAGAATCTGATAATATAGGCGAACAAGTCAAAAATGGAATCAAAGAAAAAGCTAAACAAGGTAAAATGATTACA
>NZ_JAFENV010000061.1:0-277 GCF_016892225.1 Staphylococcus sp. GDY8P47P
TATCCAAGTTAAGATAATTGCCAAAGTTTTCAAAGATATGCTTAATAATAATCAATTTCAAGACACTAACAATGTAGTTGAAGCTTTAAAAGAAAAAGGTTATATGGAATCTGATAGAGATCGTAAGACAACAAAACGAAGTGTCAAAGATGCTCAAGGTAAAACAAAATCAATTGTATTCTATCATCTTAAATTGGATAAAGATCTTGCCCCTATTTTCGGCTTAAGCTCTAATATTGAACCTTTCACACCACCACAATTTGATGGCATTACAAAT
>NZ_JAFENV010000061.1:383-1241 GCF_016892225.1 Staphylococcus sp. GDY8P47P
AACCTATTGATACTGTAAGAGAATATTGTAAAAACAATGGTCTTAAGATCACTAAAATCTACGACGAAGAAAGCACCTTGGTAGATGATATTAACGATAATCATATCAAACCTAAACGTGTTGTCTTTTGGGGCACCTATGAAGATTATCCTAAGTTGGACAAACTCTGTTCAAAGCGAAAAATTAAATTCATTACAATATTTCCAATGTTGGTATAACACTTTTACTACTATAAAAGTCAATTGGGAGGAAGAATATGGACGAATTAATCACATTACTCGCTGATTTAGTGCTTGAAGAAATTAATCATGCTGATGACTAATAATAACGCCCAACACCAGCAGGTGTTGGGCTCATCTATAAATTCGTTCATAAATATATATTATCACTTTGGAAGGAGGAAACAGGATGAAACAAGCAATAGGTTACTTACGACAGAGCACTACAAAGCAACAATCACTCTCGGCTCAGAAACAAACCATCAAAGCATTAGCCGAAAAGCATAATATTCAACACATTACCTTTTATAGCGATAAACAATCAGGTAGAACTGAAAATCGAACAGGCTACCAACAAATTACTGAACTGATTCAACAAGGACAATGTGACGTATTATGTTGCTATCGTCTGAATCGACTTCATCGTAATCTAAAAAATGCATTAAAACTCATGAAATTATGTCAAAAATACCATGTTCATATCTTAAGCGTTCATGATGGCTATTTTGATATGGATAAAGCATTCGATCGGCTTAAACTTAATATTTTCATCAGCTTGGCCGAACTAGAATCTGATAATATAGGCGAACAAGTCAAAAATGGAATCAAAGAAAAAGCGAAACAAGGTAAAATGATTACA
>NZ_JAFENV010000062.1:0-1727 GCF_016892225.1 Staphylococcus sp. GDY8P47P
CACGTTATTCCTCATCTCTACGAGATGTTCCGAATATATCCTTAGAAAGGAGGTGATCCAGCCGCACCTTCCGATACGGCTACCTTGTTACGACTTCACCCCAATCATTTGTCCCACCTTCGACGGCTAGCTCCAAATGGTTACTCCACCGGCTTCGGGTGTTACAAACTCTCGTGGTGTGACGGGCGGTGTGTACAAGACCCGGGAACGTATTCACCGTAGCATGCTGATCTACGATTACTAGCGATTCCAGCTTCATGTAGTCGAGTTGCAGACTACAATCCGAACTGAGAACAACTTTATGGGATTTGCTTGACCTCGCGGTTTCGCTGCCCTTTGTATTGTCCATTGTAGCACGTGTGTAGCCCAAATCATAAGGGGCATGATGATTTGACGTCATCCCCACCTTCCTCCGGTTTGTCACCGGCAGTCAACTTAGAGTGCCCAACTTAATGATGGCAACTAAGCTTAAGGGTTGCGCTCGTTGCGGGACTTAACCCAACATCTCACGACACGAGCTGACGACAACCATGCACCACCTGTCACTTTGTCCCCCGAAGGGGAAAGCTCTATCTCTAGAGTTGTCAAAGGATGTCAAGATTTGGTAAGGTTCTTCGCGTTGCTTCGAATTAAACCACATGCTCCACCGCTTGTGCGGGTCCCCGTCAATTCCTTTGAGTTTCAACCTTGCGGTCGTACTCCCCAGGCGGAGTGCTTAATGCGTTAGCTGCAGCACTAAGGGGCGGAAACCCCCTAACACTTAGCACTCATCGTTTACGGCGTGGACTACCAGGGTATCTAATCCTGTTTGATCCCCACGCTTTCGCACATCAGCGTCAGTTACAGACCAGAAAGTCGCCTTCGCCACTGGTGTTCCTCCATATCTCTGCGCATTTCACCGCTACACATGGAATTCCACTTTCCTCTTCTGCACTCAAGTTTTCCAGTTTCCAATGACCCTCCACGGTTGAGCCGTGGGCTTTCACATCAGACTTAAAAAACCGCCTACGCGCGCTTTACGCCCAATAATTCCGGATAACGCTTGCCACCTACGTATTACCGCGGCTGCTGGCACGTAGTTAGCCGTGGCTTTCTGATTAGGTACCGTCAAGACGTGCACAGTTACTTACACGTATGTTCTTCCCTAATAACAGAGTTTTACGATCCGAAGACCTTCATCACTCACGCGGCGTTGCTCCGTCAGGCTTTCGCCCATTGCGGAAGATTCCCTACTGCTGCCTCCCGTAGGAGTCTGGACCGTGTCTCAGTTCCAGTGTGGCCGATCACCCTCTCAGGTCGGCTACGTATCGTCGCCTTGGTAAGCCGTTACCTTACCAACTAGCTAATACGGCGCGGGTCCATCTATAAGTGATAGCAAAACCATCTTTCACTATCGAACCATGCGGTTCGAAATATTATCCGGTATTAGCTCCGGTTTCCCGAAGTTATCCCAGTCTTATAGGTAGGTTACCCACGTGTTACTCACCCGTCCGCCGCTAACGTCAAAGGAGCAAGCTCCTTGTCTGTTCGCTCGACTTGCATGTATTAGGCACGCCGCCAGCGTTCATCCTGAGCCAGGATCAAACTCTCCATAAAAATTTATGATGTTAGATTATATCATAATACTAAATAGTGTTTGTAACATTTAAGTTAATGTGTATAGGAATTATCGTTTACATATTGTCATTCAGTTTTCAATGTTCATTTTTGTTACAACAAGAATTAAT
>NZ_JAFENV010000063.1:0-1957 GCF_016892225.1 Staphylococcus sp. GDY8P47P
AGGAGTCTGGACTTGACTGAGTTTATGGAAGAAGTTTTAATTGATGATAATATGGTTTTTGATATTGATAATTTAAAAGGATTTCTTAATGATACCAGTTCATTTGGGTTTATAGCTAAAGAAAATAATAAAATTATAGGATTTGCATATTGCTATACACTTTTAAGACCTGATGGAAAAACAATGTTTTATTTACACTCAATAGGAATGTTACCTAACTATCAAGACAAAGGTTATGGTTCAAAATTATTATCTTTTATTAAGGAATATTCTAAAGAGATTGGTTGTTCTGAAATGTTTTTAATAACTGATAAAGGTAATCCTAGAGCTTGCCATGTATATGAAAAATTAGGTGGTAAAAATGATTATAAAGATGAAATAGTATATGTATATGATTATGAAAAAGGTGATAAATAAATGAATATAGTTGAAAATGAAATATGTATAAGAACTTTAATAGATGATGATTTTCCTTTGATGTTAAAATGGTTAACTGATGAAAGAGTATTAGAATTTTATGGTGGTAGAGATAAAAAATATACATTAGAATCATTAAAAAAACATTATACAGAGCCTTGGGAAGATGAAGTTTTTAGAGTAATTATTGAATATAACAATGTTCCTATTGGATATGGACAAATATATAAAATGTATGATGAGTTATATACTGATTATCATTATCCAAAAACTGATGAGATAGTCTATGGTATGGATCAATTTATAGGAGAGCCAAATTATTGGAGTAAAGGAATTGGTACAAGATATATTAAATTGATTTTTGAATTTTTGAAAAAAGAAAGAAATGCTAATGCAGTTATTTTAGACCCTCATAAAAATAATCCAAGAGCAATAAGGGCATACCAAAAATCTGGTTTTAGAATTATTGAAGATTTGCCAGAACATGAATTACACGAGGGCAAAAAAGAAGATTGTTATTTAATGGAATATAGATATGATGATAATGCCACAAATGTTAAGGCAATGAAATATTTAATTGAGCATTACTTTGATAATTTCAAAGTAGATAGTATTGAAATAATCGGTAGTGGTTATGATAGTGTGGCATATTTAGTTAATAATGAATACATTTTTAAAACAAAATTTAGTACTAATAAGAAAAAAGGTTATGCAAAAGAAAAAGCAATATATAATTTTTTAAATACAAATTTAGAAACTAATGTAAAAATTCCTAATATTGAATATTCGTATATTAGTGATGAATTATCTATACTAGGTTATAAAGAAATTAAAGGAACTTTTTTAACACCAGAAATTTATTCTACTATGTCAGAAGAAGAACAAAATTTGTTAAAACGAGATATTGCCAGTTTTTTAAGACAAATGCACGGTTTAGATTATACAGATATTAGTGAATGTACTATTGATAATAAACAAAATGTATTAGAAGAGTATATATTGTTGCGTGAAACTATTTATAATGATTTAACTGATATAGAAAAAGATTATATAGAAAGTTTTATGGAAAGACTAAATGCAACAACAGTTTTTGAGGGTAAAAAGTGTTTATGCCATAATGATTTTAGTTGTAATCATCTATTGTTAGATGGCAATAATAGATTAACTGGAATAATTGATTTTGGAGATTCTGGAATTATAGATGAATATTGTGATTTTATATACTTACTTGAAGATAGTGAAGAAGAAATAGGAACAAATTTTGGAGAAGATATATTAAGAATGTATGGAAATATAGATATTGAGAAAGCAAAAGAATATCAAGATATAGTTGAAGAATATTATCCTATTGAAACTATTGTTTATGGAATTAAAAATATTAAACAGGAATTTATCGAAAATGGTAGAAAAGAAATTTATAAAAGGACTTATAAAGATTGATTATATAATATATGAAAAGCTATTATAAAAGACATTAGTATTAAATAGTTTAAAAAAATGAAAAATAATAAAGGAAGTGAGTCAAGTCCAGACTCCTGTG
>NZ_JAFENV010000064.1:0-1146 GCF_016892225.1 Staphylococcus sp. GDY8P47P
AACTCAGAGTATGCTAAAATAGAGGGTGTACTAAATTATAGACATGGAACGATGCCATTAACGATGTTTATAACTGTTGAGTTGTCAATTTAAGTGCAACAACTCAGAATTTAAAATTTCATAAGATGTTTTCCAATTAAGACACTTTCTAGGACGATGGTTTATAGACTTTAAAGCATAATCCAACTCTTCTTGTGTTACCTTTGCAAAGTCTGTTTTCTTAGGGAAAAATTCTCTAAGTAATCCATTAGAATTTTCATTAGTTCCACGCTGCCAAGCAGAATATGGATCAGCAAAATAGATATCGACCTCAAATTGAGATTCAATATTTTTGTAACATGAAAACTCTTTACCACGATCTACAGTAATCGTTTTTACAGCGTTGTTAGGCAAAGATGAAATAAGTTGTTTTATAGCTACTTCCATTGATTTAGAAGAACGGTCAGGCATTAGAAAACAAATATAATAGCGAGATTTTCTTTCTGCGAAAGTAGCCAAACAGCCTTTACTTTTCCCTCTGCTTGAAACAACTGTATCTGCCTCCCAGTGGCCAAAAGAATTACGTTTTTTGATATTCTTAGGACGTTGGGATATCGGTTTGCCAACATTGAAACGTCCTCGGGTTTCTGTAGGTCGTTGTCTTTTGCCTTTTTGTCTTAAATAAGGAAACAAATCTAAACCAAATGAATTAGCATTAATCCATCGGTAAATTGTTTTAAAGCATATGTTGTTTTGAAGTAATCTGCCAACTATTTGTTCAGGTGACCAACGTAATTTTAGATGATGGATAATTGTGTTGATCAGTTCATTTGTTAATTTGGAAGGACGACCACAATTCTTTTTTCGAGTTTCATAATTAGTTTGAGCTGTTTCAGCAACATAATTATGATTGAATTTATTTCTTTTAATTTCGCGAGAAATGGTAGAAACCGAACGGTTTAATCGTTTGGCAATAGCTCTTAAAGAATAATTTTCTTTCCTAAGAATCTCTATACTTGCACGCTCAGTTATTGTAAGATGAATGTAGCTCATATTGGCACCCCTTGTATGTGTTTTTGTGGTTATTAACATCTTACAATAAAGTGCCAATAATGGGCCTTTTTTTATGAAATTTTATTAGTGTTGCACTTAATATTACAATTCGTC
>NZ_JAFENV010000065.1:0-1459 GCF_016892225.1 Staphylococcus sp. GDY8P47P
ACTTAATATTACAATTCGTCACATAAAAATAACCTTCCGGAGAAGGTTAAAAAAGTGTATAAAAATAGCACCACTTTCTATTTATATAGGTAGAAAGGATGCTACTCTTTAGATTTTTTATCTTTAGTTTTAGCTTCTAATTCTTTTGCTAATTCCTTAAAAGATTCACTTAATTCTTTTGCAGATACTTTTCCATCTAACTTTGAAGGTAACATTATTAAAATCATCTCACTTTAAATTTAATCATATTCATATTTTAAATTTGCTTCAGTAAATTTTCAATGTGATTTTCAGTATATACATTAAGATTAGAAAAATATTTAGCACATAACTTTCTAACCTCTATATCATTAATATTAACTGTTTTAGTTATAAATTTAATTTGCCCTCTATTAGTGACAATTGTATTCGTTTTTATTGATTGATGCTTAAAAATGTATATATATATCATATGCAGAAAAACTAGATTGCCCAGGATGGTTGTGTAGCATGGTTATAGAATTTTCTTTACTGTTAATTAATAAATTATTCGCCTTACTTCCTGGTTCAAATGAAATACTGTCTTGATTTCCAAATACTTTTGTAACTTTTCCATCTTTTAATAAATATGCAACTTCATTGCTATCATTGTTTTCTTCGGCATCTTTTAGAAGTGCTTTATGTTGTTCTTGTATAAATTTATTATCTTCTTTTGTATGTGTAGGAATATCAATATACCTTACTTTATCAATTGCTTGATTAGTAATATTACTTTGGTTGTTTTCCATGAGATATACCTCCGTTTATAGTCTGTCGACTTTTCATTCAATACTTGCTTTTATATCGTCATCAGCACGTTTTGGACATAAAAATAACCTTCCGGAGAAAGCTAAAAAAGTGTATAAAAATAGCATCACTTTCTATTTATATGGGTAGAAAAGATGCCATTAAGATATTATTCTTATTTCTTTAATTTCAGAGTCATCAATAGAGTAAATACCTAATTCAGTTTCTAAATCCATTACAAAATTTCCTGAATCACTTTCATATGGATTTTCAAAATTTATTACATCTCCAAAAAGTTTATTATCATCATTTAAAACTACGTTTACTTTATGTCCGTAAGACCTAGCTATTCTCATTTTTTCATCTCCTTCTTAATATAAGGAACTACATGTGTACCTGTCTTAGAATAATGTACTTTCCCTAATTTAGTATTAATATAACGACCATTTACAAAAGCTTTTCCAATTACAATACCAAAGTCTATAATTTCTTTTTTATTAAATTTATTGTTAACTAATAACATTATACCAGAATTTGATTTTTCCATATGTAATTTATTCAATTCTCGAGTAGGTATATTAGTGTAGCTTCGAAGCTTATAATTATTTTTAATGGTCTTCAATTTACTTTCTTAAAAAAGTCTATGATTTTTAGATAAAGTCCGTATAATTTTGTAAAAGTAAAAAGGCCATAT
>NZ_JAFENV010000066.1:0-726 GCF_016892225.1 Staphylococcus sp. GDY8P47P
GCATCGAAAATATCACTACAGTATAAAACAGCTGTAGGACAAAAAGAAGAAGTAGCTAAAAACACAGAAAAAGTTGTAAGTAATGTACTTAACGACTTTAACAAAAACTTGGTCGAAATTTATTTAACAAGCATCATTGATAATTTACATAATGCACAAAAAAATGTTGGCGCTATTATGACGCGTGAACATGGTGTGAATAGTAAATTCTCGAATTACTTATTAAATCCAATTAACGACTTCCCGGAATTATTTACAGATACGCTTGTAAATTCAATTTCTGCAAACAAAGATATTACAAAATGGTTCCAAACATACAATAAATCATTATTGAGTGCGAATTCAGATACGCTCAGAGTGAACACTGATTATAATGTNNATTGAAAAACAAAATTCATTATTTGACGAGCACAATACAGCGATGGATAAAATGTTACAAGATTATAAATCGCAAAAAGATAGCGTGGAACTTGATAACTATATCAATGCATTAAAACAGATGGACAGCCAAATTGATCAACAATCAAGTATGCAAGATACAGGTAAAGAAGAATATAAACAAACTGTTAAAGAAAACTTAGATAAATTAAGAGAAATCATTCAATCACAAGAGTCACCATTTTCAAAAGGTATGATTGAAGACTACCGTAAGCAATTAACAGAATCACTACAAGATGAACTTGCAAATAACAAAGACTTACAAGATGCGCTAAATAGCATTAAAAT
>NZ_JAFENV010000067.1:0-774 GCF_016892225.1 Staphylococcus sp. GDY8P47P
ACCTACTGAGAAGATTGAAATGTTAACATTACATAATTCAGAAATACGCTCTAAGTATCTACGTGCGTTATCTGGTAATTCATCTAATGTACGACATTTTGTGACATCTTCTGTCCAACCTGGTAATTCTTCAAAGATAGGTTGGCATCTTTGTAAGTCACTTAAGTTTGCTGGGTACTCAGTAATTTCTTTACCATCTAGCTCATATGCTGTACAAATTTTCACTGTGTCTAAACCTGTTAAGACGTCGATTGAGTTAATAGACAGATCAGTAATACCACTTGCACGACGAGAATGACGTAATACTACAGAGTCAAACCAACCGACACGACGTGGACGTCCTGTTNNTGTACCGTATTCACGACCAACTTCACGGATATGATGACCATCTTCATCAAAGAGTTCCGTTGGGAATGGGCCGTCACCTACACGTGATGTATAAGCTTTACATACACCAATAACTTTAGAAACGAATGTTGGACCTACACCGCCACCTACAGTTACGTTTCCAGCAACTGGATTACTTGATGTAACAAATGGATATGTACCATGGTCAATGTCTAACATTACACCTTGTGCACCTTCGAATAATACTTTTTCTTCTGCAACAAATGCATCATCCAAAACTTTAGCTGTATCTGTAACGAATGGTGCTAAGCGTTGTCCAGCTTCATAATAAGCATCGAAAATTTCTTCAAATGTAGGACATTCTTTATCGAACATGCCTTTGAAATACGCTGCTTTATGTTCAAGGTTTTCTTTTAATCTTGTTTC
>NZ_JAFENV010000068.1:0-641 GCF_016892225.1 Staphylococcus sp. GDY8P47P
TAGAGCAAGCGTTAAATAAAAAAGTTGCACAGTTTTCAGGAGGCATGAAACGCCGATTATCTTTAGCAATAACATTGTTGGCCGAACCAGAATTAATCATATTAGATGAACCAACTGTAGGCATTGACCCTAAATTGCGCCAACAAATATGGCAACAATTCAAGCAAATGACCAAAGACGGAAAGAGTGTCGTCATCACAACACATGTTATGGATGAGGCGGAACGTTGCGATAAAGTTGGACTTATTGTCGACGGAAGAATATTTGCTATAGATACGCCAACCAATTTAAAACAAAGATTTAATGTAGATACAATTGAAGCGGTATTTATTAAAGCTGAGGAGGTTCGTCAATCATGAAAATTTTAGCTATTGTTAGACGAGTATTAAAAGAAATGTTACGTGATAAACGTACACTTGCGCTAATGTTTCTAGCACCAATTTTAATATTGACGCTTATGTATTTTATTTTTAACGGTGATGAAAACGATTTAAAAATCGGTATCGATACATCTGTTTCATCAAATATAACAAAACAATTGCCATCATCCGACATAAAAACTCAAACGTTCCATTCTCATGAAAATATCAAATCTAAAATCGAGAAAAATCATCTTGATGGTTATATTTACCAAGAAAATT
>NZ_JAFENV010000069.1:0-803 GCF_016892225.1 Staphylococcus sp. GDY8P47P
ATCTTTGTTCCGATTATACCAGCCATCGTTGCTGGTGGTTTATTAATGGGGTTAAATAACATTTTGACTGCGAAAGATTTATTCTTTTCAGGTAAATCATTGATAGATGTATATAGTCAATTTGCTGGATTAGCTGAAATGATAAATGTTTTTGCGAATGCACCATTTACATTATTACCAATTTTAATTGGATTTAGTGCAGCAAAACGTTTTGGTGGCAATCCGTTATTAGGTGCTGCATTAGGTATGATATTGGTTCATCCATCGCTAATGAGCGCATACGATTTCCCAAAAGCAGTTGAAGCAGGTAAGGCTATTCCATATTGGGATGTATTTGGTTTGCATATTAATCAAGTAGGTTATCAAGGACAAGTGTTACCTATGCTTGTAGCAGCTTATATCTTAGCCTCAATTGAAAAAGGGTTACGCAAAGTTATTCCAACGGTGTTAGATAATTTGTTAACACCATTGTTATCTATTTTTATAACAGCATTTCTAACATTTTCATTTGTAGGTCCAATCACTCGACAATTAGGTTACTGGTTATCAGATGGTTTAACATGGCTTTATGAATTTGGTGGTGCAATTGGTGGATTAATATTCGGATTATTGTATGCTCCAATTGTTATTACAGGTATGCATCATAGCTTTATAGCTGTAGAAACGACATTAATTGCAGATGCCACTAAAACGGGTGGATCATTTATATTCCCGATTGCGACAATGTCTAATGTTGCACAAGGTGGTGCAGCAATTGCAGCGTTCTTTATTATTAAACAAAATAAGAAGTTAAAAGGTGTGGC
>NZ_JAFENV010000007.1:0-4278 GCF_016892225.1 Staphylococcus sp. GDY8P47P
GAATTATGTCCCAGCCTCTTTTTTAAAGATTCTTCAACATAAATAATATGATAATGCTATTTGGAAAATTTGCAGTAGCTGACTGAATTGATAAGACACTTAAATTAAGCTTTTCTCAGTACAGTCGGGCCTCAGCAACGAGAATTTCGAAAAGAAATGCCACAAGCAGTGAAAGCTGGGGTTCGGGGCCCCAGCAACGAGAATTTCATAAAGAAATTCTACAAGCAGTGAAAGCTGGGGTTAAAAAGGATTTAAAGTTCTGCACCACGCTTCAATGATGTTACATCCAATTTCGATGTGGTATATATATAGTAAGCAGACTAAAGTCAGCATGATGAACTAAGACAACTCGTTAGTAAAGGAGCTGTTGTAATATGGAATTATTAACGAAAGCGATTAGTTTTATGATGTCATCTCTTTCTACATGGCTAGGAAGTAAAGATTTATTAAAAGATGTCGGAAAACTATTTGATAAAGATCACAATTGAAAGTAAGTCAACGTATCGTTTTAGGCATATGTAAAAACAAAAAACTAGCATTTACGTGTTTNNAAACACGTAAATGCTAGTTTTGCTATTAGTTATCGTTAATTTTTTTACCATCTGTACGATCTGATTCGCCTTTGTCTTTATGCGCGTTAGGATTGTCTTTTTTGTCAGAACTTTTCTTAACATTGTCTACTGGGTCATCATTATTACCGCATGCCCCTAATAATAAAAAACTTGAAAGCAGTACAAAAGCTACTTTTTTCATATGTGTCACCCTTTGTTTAATTATATTTAATATCTAATTGATATAAATAATATTAATATAAGTATGTCACACTTTTCTAAAAATTCAACAGTTAATAATAATTTATAAATTCAATTAAATCGAATAAATGAGATAAGCTACGTCATTGTTATCTCATTCACTGAGTGACAAGGCTAGTTACAGTGAATATAGAAAACACGCTATTTCACTGTTAATTAATTTGTACTATTATCTGTCTCATTAGTATTACTTTCTGCTGATGTATCATTACTTCTAAACTGTCCATTTGCACTATCTTCAGAATAACTTTGGACCTGATTATCATCTGCTTGATTTTCGGTTTTTGACTGGTCCTCAGCACTTGAGTTGTTGACTGTAGAAGCATTCTCGTTTGAACTGTTGTGATCGCCATTATTAGTGTTGTTATTTATATTTCTGCCATTTTGATTATAAGATTGGTTTGAGTTGTTTGATTGATTTGAATTTTGATTATTGACTGCATTGTTTTGTGTAGTTCCTTGTTGTGTAGAAGGTGTTTCATTAGTTGATTGTTCAGCGGTTGGTTGTTCTTGTTGTGTGCCTTGCTGTTCTTGAGTATTTGCTTCCTTATTAGCTGATGTTTCTTCAGAGCGATTTTGTTCTTCTTGAGTAACATTACTATCATCTTTATCGTTATTATTATCTTTTTTGTCTTTGCTTTGTTTATCCTTATCTTTATCTTTTTCTTTAGACGATTTATCCTCTTTAGAGTGTGTTGCGTGATTTTCAGATGGATTGTTACTTTCAATCATTTTATGAATGCCTAAAGCAAGCATGCTAAGTAAAATAATCGTAATAGCCATTGCGAAATATTTTAAATAGTTTTTATTTTTAAAAACTGCCACAATAGCGAATAAAATTAAAATAATCGCTATGATTAATAATACCGTGCCTGTATAGAACAACAGTTTCTCCATAGGCTACCTCCATTTAATTTACATTATTAATTGCATTGTACTACACATATTATAAAATACATATTACCTTGTAATTAACATCTAATTACTATTTGAAAACAGTAGTGTAAAGGCTTTATGTATCACACTAATTGACTCTATCGTAAATGTTAATTTCCTCATTCTCTTTACTGACAGAAACATATAGTTTTTCATCATTAAGTTGTGTTTCATTCGATGTTTGATTTAAGTCGATTTCTGCTAATATTCTAAATGCACCATTATGATAAGGTTCAACTATAGAGATTTCATTTTCATATGCTTGAACCATTAATTGTCTATGTGATTGATTATTAATTTTCCAGTTAGTCATATATTCACCTTTTTCATAAAAATAAAACTACGTTAGTCATAGTCTAACGTAGCGGTTTAATTATTTAAAACTTTGTTCTATCTCCGTGAAAGCTTTGTTAGTAATCGTAATATCGTCAATTCTATCTGCTGTTAGTTGTCCATCTAGATAACCATGATCAATGAGTACTTTACAATTCTCTAAAAAATCATCATATTCACGATCACAGAAATAATCGTCTTGTGTTTTTATACTATTACCAAAATAATTTGCTTCATTTTCTGACTGACCTTCATTAGAACGTTCCATATATAATTTATAAAATTTCGCTATTGTATATTTTTGTTCTTGAGTTAATGTTTCTAACATAACACGTTCCCCCTCACTATAGTACTTTATACCCAATTTAAATAGGGGTGAAAACGTAGTGAGGGTAGCTTAGCACCTGAGAATAGATTATTGAGCGTTTTCAATGCCTTGATTAACTGCTTTGGCAAATTTGTAGAACGTACGGGTGTAGTTGTCTGGGTTCGATCTTGTTTGTTGATCCAGTTGTTTATCTTTAAAAAACAGTGCACGTTGTCCGGTTGTTAATTCAAGTTGTACGCCGGTATCATTGTCATTTCTATTAATGATATTGGAGGATGATGTCGCCTCAATACCTTTAGGACTCTTTTGAACTGTGAAACCTTTACGTTTTAATGATTTTGTGATTGATTTGGCTAATTGTTTATCTTTGCCGCCAACGTAAACAATTGGATCTTCACCTGCATAGCCATGAATGGATATAGTCTCTTCGGAGTGGTCCAACATTTTTAGGAGGGTTGGTTCATCAAATACAGTTGAAGTAATATGCAAACGTTCATTATGTTTAGGCATTAATCCTTCAAAAGTATAAAAATCATACTTACCTAGATTGGCCACACGACGAGCGAGTTCAGTCGTACCTGGTTCAATACCGCCGCCGTGAATAGCCGTAACAAGGATGTGATTATCTTTGCGGTTTTTTGTTTTAACACGCCAGTCTTTACCTTCTGTTGTATCATCTTTTAATTCTTGAAAACTTGAATAATAATCTAGTGAGCGATTTTGTTTTTCTTCACGCGTTTTATAAAGTATAAATGCAATCGCTATAATAGCAATAATTAAGACAGTAACAAATAAATAATATACTTTTGAATACCAGTTTTTTCTTTTTCTCATATGACCTTCCTTTTTAAATGAAATAATAAAAATGTGTAAATTAACTTTTATATTATAAATTATATTACTCATAAGCTCAAATATTGTTTAATTTTAAAAAAGAAGTAAATAGTTAAATAAGGAGGAATAACATTGACTAAATTAACTATTCAATCAGCACAACCGCATCACCAAGAAGGGGGACAATTAATATATGCGGCAATAGACGACATGGCGCCGATTATACTAGGTAAATCTAAAGATAAAGAAATTGTTGAAGACTTACAACGATTATGGCAAAATCATGCGAACCGATTTAGTCATGATATGTCATTTGTGGCTTTAGAAGGTGACCAAGTTCTTGGTGCGATCACGTGCAGTCCTTTAAAACAAATTGATAAGGCGATGATACCAACCGTACTTCAAATTATTTCAATGAATAAAATTAAACCCTTCAAGTCTATCATCACACACCCAAAATCATTTTATTCACTTGTTACGATGGATGAAGGCAACGAAGATGAATATCATATTAGTATGCTAGCGACGATGCCTAATGCCAGAGGGAAAGGTGTCGGCCAACAACTTATAAATGTTGCAGAACAAAAAGCTAAAGCATCAGGGTTTAGTAAACTATCGTTAACAGTAGTGAAAGATAATAAAGCAGCATTGAAATTGTATCAAAAAATGGGATTTGAAATTGTTGGAGAAATTAATCATAAACCATACTATCTTTATAAAATGAGAAAAGAAGTAAATAAAGCATAACATCATCGGGTGCGGGAGAGGAATCAAGTAAATGCTTTATCCGTACTCAGCTTGCTTAATTTGTAGAATTTCTTAGTGAAATGCTCTTTGCTGGGGCCTCGCCGTCAAGGATGACTAGGTTTGAATAATGCTTGATTTAAGCGCATTTTCAAATCAATCAGCGATTGCCAAGATAACAAGGAAGGGAGTGGGACAGAATTCTTTTTAAATTCGTTGTCCTACTCCCAGCTTGCTTTGCTTGTAGAATTTCTTGATGAAATGCTCTTTGCTGGGGCCCCGCCCGCAAGG
>NZ_JAFENV010000007.1:4297-159381 GCF_016892225.1 Staphylococcus sp. GDY8P47P
AATTTGCAAAATAGCTTCATTATATTATTTTTGTCCCAGCCTCATGTTAGCTACTCTCTATGTCTATTCAACTCAATTTTTTACTAATTACGCTTGTACTTATCATATTTACCGTTAGCTATATCTTGTTCGCGTTGTTGAATTGTTTCATATACTTCATCAGCATCATCACCATCATAATAACCTTCTTCAATGGCGTGTTTTGTTTGAAGTTCTCCTGAAGATAAGCCACCGTTATATTTCTTTCTCAAAGCATCAACATACTCATCCTCATTAGTGGCAGCATTGATTTCTGCATTAGGATCATCAATATCATCTGTCTCAGAAGTTTGGTTTGATTGATCATAAATTGATTTTTCTTGTCCACGTTCAACGCGTAATGAGCTTTCGTATGCAGCGCTTGCAGGGCCTTCCATCACATTCCCTTGAGGAATGACGCCATTAGCTACTGCGCTATTGTATGCAGCAATTTTTTCTATTTCAGTATAGTTATTACTATAAATCACTGTTTCTAATGTTGCTCGATCAGTTATATTTTGAACATCAATTTGCTTAGTGTCTTGGGACACTGAGTCTTGTTTGTTAGACGAGTGGTCGTTATTACTTTGTTGCGTGGATGGATGATCACTTTGCGTATCTTTGTTTGATGATTTAGCACTAGACTGTTGATTGACTTTCTCTTTATCATTATCTTTGTTATCTTGAGATGTTGTCTTAGACTTAGAATGATCGTTTTCCTTGTCTTGGTTTGAAAAGCTACAGCCAGCTAATAGAACTAGGCTTAATAATAATGTAAATAAAACTTTTTTCAATATAGTCACTCCTAAATTTAATATATTATTATTTTATAATGAAATAGATATTGAATGTTTTTATTTTTTGAAAATATTTTCAAAAACAAATTTACATAAAACATACAGTAACTTCATTAATATTTTACAAAATAATGGTAAATATGAAGTGAATAGGATGTGAGATAACATGAATAAAAAATTATTAAAAAGGTACTTTGATAACAATGATTTTAAAGCCATTGCGATTGTGGTAGGTACTAAAAAAATGGTGATGGAAAATGATATTCATTTAGATTATGAAAATGAAATTATTATCTATCCGCTAAAAAATTGTACACGTATTATCCCGTTTAGTTCTATTTCGTATATTGATTTATTAGAAGAAAACGAGCATTTCATTAATTATTTCAAAGAAACAGTATAATCAAAAAAGCCTGAGACAACAATCGATGTCTCAGGCTACAACTATATATTGGCAGTAGTACAATGAAATAAAATTTGAAAAAATCTTATTTCTGTCACACACCCTTGCGATATCTATTTAGTATTGTTTAACTAATTGGAGTTGGTAATCATCAGTGAAGTTGTCGACTAGGGCATAAGGGGAAATGATAAGTAATCCATGTTCATTAATAGCATTTTTACTTACACCATATTTGTACGCCTGATAAATAATTTTAGTGCAGTATGTAAATCTTTCGCTCTTAAGATTTAAAGTGACTAAATAGGTTTTATCTGTATCTTTATAGTGTGTTTCAGCCCATTTGGCAGCTTTCTCTCCAGCACCTGGCATAGTACAACGATAAATTTTAATCCAATCATCCTTTCCTTCACCAAATCGTTGTTTGAAAGAATGAAAGGATTCAGTAATGGGTTCATCACCTGGACCTTCTATTTGTAAAACAGTATCATGATCTAATGCAATGCTTGAATGTCCAAAGAACCCAAATAAAACTGGGCCCTTAGTAAGTATGATATCACCTGGCTGTAAATCAAAATCATCTTCGGTTGGAGAGAGTACTTTTGTATCATCTGTATGCGCGATTGCATGCGTCGAATAAGGTAGAAAAGTAATTAATATTACTAATTGTATTTTTATAAATGAAGAAATTAGACATTTCATTTT
The DNA here is from genome assembly GCF_016892225.1 of Staphylococcus sp. GDY8P47P. Classification (NCBI taxonomy): domain Bacteria; kingdom Bacillati; phylum Bacillota; class Bacilli; order Caryophanales; family Staphylococcaceae; genus Staphylococcus; species Staphylococcus sp. GDY8P47P. Next base: position 6,218 of record NZ_JAFENV010000007.1, read on the forward strand.
TGTACTCCTTAGTAATTATTAAGCATTTATGAATATTGCATATAGATAACAATAAAAAAGGGCGTGCGACAATGAATGTAATAAGATTCCTGTCACACTCCCAAATTCACCGCTATAATATACCGAATATGAATACATAGATTAATAATGCAAATCCGAAAATATAAAATATGACGGTAAAGCCTAAGTATGATTCTTTGCGTTCTTCTCTTTTAGATTTAAGTAATAAGCCCAATATAATTGAGGCTGCTACTACGAAAATGATCCCGAGCCATAATAATATGGTTAAATGCAAACTCATGTGTAAGCCTCCTAAATATTAATTTAAAAAAATGTATATACCATAGGATAAATGTAGTATAGAAGCATAACAATATTAATTAGAAAAATCACTTCGCTAACTATGTTCTTACAAATAAGGGCAGTACTCAAACTTAATATAATGGTAATGCCACTAACCGTAAGTCCTGGAACTAGCCAAAAGAAATCATCTAAATCTGGATTATAGGTGACAACGATATTAAAGCCCAGAAATAAAAGTGTCATAAAAATATTTATCCAAAAAATTTTATTATTATTCATGGGTGTCACCTCTTTATAATTCGTTAAACTTACTAACATCATATCATTTATTTTATACCGGTAACACGAGTTAATCAAAGTAATTAAATGTTTTTATCTTAATATTGAAATTTGGTGAAAATTTAGTTGCTTATATTTGGAAAGTAAGCAATAATGAATATCAAACTAATATGACAACATTTTTAAATACAAAAAGCCAACCGCTATAAAGCAACGGTTGACATCATATCTCTTATTAAATTAAAAATTGAGTTGAATAGTTATTTTCAAATTCATATATGCTGCACAATTAAATAAACGTACCTCGAATGATTCACTTAATTGTAACAATTACAACAAGAAACCATTAAATAAATGATAAATTTAGTGATTATTTATTGGGTTAATGATTTAATAATCTTTAACAGTATATTAAATGTAAGACATTATATACTACAAATAAGCAAAATAAATGCTAATTACATATTAAAGTTGAGTTATATTATATGTTTAGACAAAATTAATAATGAAATATTCAAAGAAAGCATAATTAGACTGAGGAGGGGGAACTATGACATTTTATGATTTTGTAATTGGGTTTATTAATGATGATACGCCTCTTGGAAGTTTAGCTCAGTATATCGAGAATGACGGTGAGTTTCCGAAACATGAACGAAATAATCAAGTAATTAGAGCGTATGTTATGTCAAACTACGTCGATCACCAACTTATTGAAAGTACAAATAGAGCAATAAGTTTATATAAATTAATTTGAGTGAGCGTAATACCAATTTTGCGTGTTTAACGCATTCCACACATCTTTAGTTTTAAAGTTAATTTCATTATTTTTTATTGAAAAAGGTTCAATAATATTTCTGTCCATCCAAGAATTAATTAATTCTTGGGGAACACCATCTAATAGCATGTCAGTTTTGCTTATGATTAAACATTCCCAATCTAACGAGAGCTTATTTGGATTAACATAATTATATTCATTATGATTGCTCATCAATGACACTCCTTTTAGAATTGTGAATCTTATAATAATTAATACCCATCATGACGGGATTCAAACCACTTTATAAATTTTTTCAATGTTCTTGTTTTTGAAAATTAAAAAATTAATGTATACTATTACTCGAAAATTCAATTGTGCTTAAGCATTGTTAGTAATTAGTAACACTTTCGATAAAAGTGAATGATTAGAAGCAAAATTTAAGTTTGAGGTGTATATAATGGTAAAAACTCTCTATTTAATGAGACATGGACAAACAATGTTTAATCTAAGAGGCAAGGTGCAAGGGGCAAGTGACTCTCCTCTAACAAACTTAGGCATCGCTCAAGCTAAACAAGCAGGTCAATATTTTGAGGCACATCAAATTACATTTGGAAATTTATATTCATCAAGTTCGGAACGTGCATGTGATACGTTAGAATGTGTTGTACCTGATCAAGACTATAAGCGTCTAAAGGGACTTAAAGAATGGCATTTTGGGATTTTAGAAGGGGAAAGTAATGATTTACTAAATTCGAATTATGATGTCGAAGATGCATTTGGAGACCGTTTGGTTGTGTTTGACGGAGAATCTAAGGAAGAAGTTGAAGCGCGTTTTATCGGCACGTTAACCGAAATTATGCGTACCACAGACAGTGATACTAATTTAGTTGTCAGTCATGGAACGACACTTGATGTTTTTTTAAGAAAAGTTATTGGAGATACAGCAGCAACGCAATACTTTATTGGAAATTGTCATATTTTAAAATTTACATATGACAATAACGTATTTCAATTTATAGAAAAAATTGATCCAGAAAATGGAGATATTTCTAAACATGAAAATTAAATGGGTTCATGAAGGGAGTGGGACAGAAATCTTTTTAAATTCGTCGTCCCACCCCCGCAAGGATGACTAGAACTGAAAAAAGCTTGATTTAAGCGTATTTTCAGTTCAGTCAGCTACTGCGAATTTGCAAAATAGCATTATTATATTATTTATGTCCCAGCCTCTTTTTGTGCTATTTAGAATGAGTCCTTAGCGCATATACAACAACACTTTTTAAAATAATAAATGGAACATTTTTTGAAGTATCATTAATGCAACGATAACAATGATAATGCTTGATATTTTATTTAATATTATCAATAATCGACCGGACTTATCAAAGTGACCCACACTGCGTCCGGCAATTGCTAAAAAGATAAACCACAACCGTGAAATACTAATCGTCGCTATAGTAAATGCTATCTTTTCAGAACCGGCGTAGGCAGAAGCACTTGTACCAATTACTCCAATTGTATCCATAATTGCATGTGGATTAAGGAGTGAAACAGAGAGAGCGAAGCTAATTTGCTTAGCAGGTGAGATTCCCCTCTGATCATCTAATTGCGTACTTTGTTCATGCCACAATGACCATGCCATATATAGTAGAAACACTAATCCAATGATGTATACTACAATTTGGAGCAATGGAAATGACATAAGGATTAAAGATACACCTATGACAGCTAATACTATGAGTAAAGAATCACATAGTCCAGCGGTAATTACAGCAGGCAGTGCATGCCGAAATTTCGTTTGATTAGCACCTTGGTTAAAGACAAATATATTTTGGGCACCTAAAGGTAGTATTAAGCCTATTGCCAATAAGAGCCCGTGTATAACAGCTTGTATCATTTTATACCCCACATAGAAGCGATTTTGAATTAACAAATTCTGAAAATTTAGAATATAAAACCCATTATAAAGGTCATATATGAAATGTCTAGAAAAATGTTAAGCAATTATGAAAAAGGGTTAGACAATATCATACAATAACCAATGTACATCAAAATATTCATCACCAATTTTTGAAGATTTCGCTTCAAGTCCTAACGTTTCAAATCCTAAAGTTGAGAAAAAGATTTTACCGGTAATGTTATTAGACGTCACACATGTCATTAGTTTTTCGATATTACGAGATTTGGCATGATCTAAAGCAGCTTTCATTAAATCTTGAAGTGTTGTTTCATCCTTCTTATCAAGAAAGAATAAATTCTCTAGCATGGCTTTATGGGAAGTTCCAACTTGTTTTAACTGACGTAATGTCACACATGCAACAAGTTTATCATCCTTGAAAGCACCGATTATATTACAAAATGCTTCATCATCAGAAAGTATTTGATTCAGGTCATCATTAGAGATATTCTCGAGGTATACTTTATCCCATGAATACGTGTGGGAATTACTTGATAATAATTGAGTATAATATGCTAAGTCATTTTGTTTTAGTATACGAATCGTTGTCATTATGTCCTCCTATACCTATCATAGATTACAGTTCTATAATCGCAAAATTTGTATGATTAATAGGGCAAGCTCAAAAAAATTGATGTAAAAACAATTTTATTATAAACTATTTGAGATTTAATATGTATAAATGTTTTATAAAGTTATTTATTTACTGTATTTATAGAATAACTTAAATCTGAAAATTTCACAAAAAAAGAAGACACAAAAATTCTAGAAAAAATTTTTGTGTCTAAAGGTAAGGGAGTGGGACAGAATTCTTTTGAATTCGTCGTCCCACTCCCAACTTGCTTTGCTTGTAGAATTTCTTAGTGAAATTCTCTTTGTTGGGGCCCCGACTCCCAACTTGCTTTGCTTGTAGAATTTCTTAGTGAAATTCTCTTTGTTGGGGCCCCGCCCGCAAGGATGACTAGAACTGAGAAAAGCTTGATTTAAGCGCCTTCTCAGTTCAGTCAGCTACTGCGAATTTGCTAATTAGCGTGATTATATTATTTATGTCCCAGACTGTATTTATTTAAAACGCAGTTATTCTACAACTTCCACATTTAAGTCAACGTCGATATTACCACGTGTTGCTTTAGAATATGGACAGAATTCATGTGCATCTTGTAAATATTTTTCAGCGTCTTCTTGAGACAATACATTTTTTACTTTAGCATCGATTGCTACACTTAGTTTTGGACTTTCTGCATCAGGATCATCTTCAAGGCGTACAGTTAAAGTTACTTCTGGCTCAGCGCCACGCACTTTATTTTGTTTTAAGATAAGGTCAAAAGCACCATTAAAGCATGAAGCGTAACCAGCTGCAAATAATTGTTCAGGGTTAGTTGCTTTTCCGTCCGCTTGTTGTGGTGGTAATACATCTACATTTATTGCATTATCGTCAGTGTTTACATGTCCTTTACGTCCACCAACGTTTGTTGCTTTTGTTTCATATTGAACTGCCATTATTATTACCTCCTAAATTCGTATACAATCATTATCTACCCATTTATAAAATATTAAATCATTAAATAGTAAATTAATCGATAAAGTAAGTAACTTGAGGTTGGAGATAGACTGACAATAGTTTAAAATAAATGCAAGTTTAATTTAGGAAGAAGGAAACTTTATGACTAACGTTGAAGTGGCTGCAACAGTAGCTCCGAATCAATTATTGGATACAGCAACACTAGATGATATTCAGGCCTTTAATGAAGATATGGATATACTAGAATTACGAATTGATCAATGGAAACAACAACATCTTGAGTTACTTGAATCCAATCTCAAGCGTCTACAAGATATGAATTTGAGCGTTAAAGTTCTAGTAACATATCGTACGCTGTCACAAGGTGGCCAAGGTGAAATGTCGTATGAAAGCTATATGGCTTTATTGAATAACATTATCAAAGATTATCATTGCCATATGATTGATATTGAATGGGATATTGAATGGGATAGTGATTGTGATGTCAGTGCATACCGAGATTTAGTCAATTTAGCACATCAAAACAATAAACAAGTTGTCATTTCATATCACAATTTTGAAGAAACGCCTGAAACAGATATATTAAAATTTACTTATTATAAAATGAATCAATTAAATCCTGATTATGTCAAAATCGCTGTGATGCCTCATGGCAAAGAAGATGTGGTTACGTTACTTGAAGCAATGGCAGCAAGTGCAGATACATTAGATGCGAAAGTGATTGGTATTTCAATGTCTAGTACTGGTTTAGTGAGTAGAACTGCGCAAGGTGTATTTGGCGGTACAGTATCATATGGATGTTTAGGTGAACCTCAAGCGCCAGGACAAATACATATCAATCGTTTAAAACAGCAATTACTATTTTATGAGAATCATTAATAGACATTTGAAATTAAGTGGTAAAGGCTTTATAATTGAGAAGAATTATCAATAATAAGGGGCGATAATTGTGGAACTACAAGAAGCAATTGCTTCAAGAAGAAGTATTAAGAAATTTAAACATGATATGACTATAGATGACAATAAGCTTTATCAAGCGATTGAGAAAGCAGCAGATGCTCCAAACCATGGAATGCGAGAACCATGGAGAATTATCCATATAGCTAAGGATAGATTAGGGGAGATGAGTAGAGATGTTACGCATTTTGCTTTTCCAAATGACCCTGATAAACAAGAAGACCACTACCAGAATGTGACTAATTTGGGTGGCATGTTAGTACTCGTGCTTAAAACAGATCCAAGACAACGACAAAATCGCGAAAACTTCTTTGCGATGGGTGCGTATGCTCAAAATTTAATGCTACTATTGCATGAACAAGGTATTGGTACATGTTGGAAGACACCACCTTATATTTTTGAAACTAAAGTTCGAAAAGTATTTGGTGTACAAGGAGACGAAATTATTGCAGGTTTCCTATATTTAACAGATTTAGAAGAAGTGCCACCAAAAGCACCACGTAAAAATAAACATTTAATTTCTAAGTATTAGAATGAACGGGGAGAGTGGACTGAAATAAAATAAATTCGTTGTTTCTCTTCATTAAAGAGAATTTCTTGATAAAATTCTCTTTACTTAGGCCCGGCGACAATCATGACTAGGTTTGAAAGAAATTGATTTAAGCGCATTTTCAAACCAGTGAGTTATTGCTAAAACGATAAGTAGGCTGAGACATTTTATATTGTCCCAGCCTACTTATTTGAGTTAGAAGCTGACCAATTTGACAAGGTCTGAAAGACAAGCTTATCTCAATTTCAGTCAACTACGCCGTAATATAACGACCCAATGTTTAAATTATTTTTTGCTACGTCCTATTTATTAAACGTTTCATCTAAAAATGATTCTACTTGTTCAGGTGATTTAGCATTTGCAGAATGTAAATGTGCGCGTTTATTACCATTTTCAAATACTAATAAACTAGGAATACCCATTACATCATTTTCTGCAGCTACATCTTCAAGTTCATCACGATTTACAGTGTACCATTCGTAATCGTTATACTTTTCAACGATTGGATCAATCCACATATCCATCGCTTTACAATCAGGACACCAACCGGCTTCAAATTTAACGATAACGGGTTTATCACTTTCGATTGTTGATTTAAACGCATCAGTTGTAGTAATACTTTGCATAATAAACGCTCCTTTTAATAAATACTAAATGTATTATAACGAATAATTTACTTTAAATGAAAAATTAAGCTTAAAATATAGAGCGTTTACATAGATTATCTGATATATTTAAAATAAGACGAAATAGGAGGTTACATCTGAATGATTAAATTTTATCAATATTCAAATTGCACAACTTGTAAAAAAGCAGCAAAATTTTTAGATGCGCATGGCGTAAGTTATGAGCCGATTGACATTGTACAACACACACCAACTAAAAAAGAGTTTGAAGATATTATCGATAAAACAGGTGTAGAAGTTAATAAACTATTTAATACGCATGGTGCAAAATATAGAGAATTAGGTTTAAAAGATAAATTAAAAGATTTATCTACTGATGAAAAATTAAATCTATTAGCTTCAGATGGCATGTTAGTTAAACGACCACTAGCTATTTCTGGAGAAAACATCACATTAGGATTTAAAGAAGATCAATACAAAGAAATTTGGTTATAGTTTAAAATTACAAATTTTATTTATATAAATTATTGTAACTTTTACTTTAATAGTTGAATGAAACCTTACTGTATGGCATCATTAAATTGTAATTAATTTTAGGAGGGGATTCTCGTGGCAGTACCGAGCGAATTAAAATATTCAAAAGAACATGAATGGGTAAAAGTTGAAGGCAACACAGTAACAATTGGTATCACTGAATACGCACAAGGCGAATTAGGTGACATTGTATTTGTTGAATTACCAGAAGTTGATGATGAAATCAACGAAGGGGATACTTTTGGTAGCGTAGAATCAGTTAAAACTGTTTCTGAATTATATGCGCCAGTATCTGGTAAAGTTGTAGAATCAAATGAAGAATTAGAAGATAGTCCTGAGTTTGTTAACGAATCACCATATGAGAAAGCATGGATGGTTAAAGTTGAACTTAGCGATGAAAGTCAATTAGATGAATTATTATCAGCTGATCAATACAAAGAAATGATTGGTGAATAATTAATTTAAACTCCTTGATTGCGATCATGGAGTTTTTATTTTGTCTTTTTATCTATAAAGTAATCATCTCAGTTTGGTAGGGTGTCTTTAATTGCGTACATTGTTAAGTAATTGTAAATGATGTTTAAGGTATTCGCGTTCTGTGAAGAAGTAACTGATTGTTTATTATCGACTTAGAAGGTGGATTAACATGGCAATTTTAAATAAAGTTATTATTGTTGAAGGCAAATCTGATAAGAAGAGAGTACAACAAGTCATCGCTGAACCTATCAATATTATTTGTACGCATGGTACAATGAGTATTGATAAATTAGATGACATGATTGAAACATTATATGACAAGCAAGTCTTTGTGCTAGCAGATTCAGATGACGAAGGTGAAAAGATAAGAAAATGGTTTAAACGTCATCTTAGTGAATGTGAACACATTTATGTTGATAAAACATATTGTGAAGTTGCTAGATGTCCCAAGAACTATCTTGCGCATGTATTGAGTAAACATGGCTTTACAGTACGTAAAGAAAAACGTCTAATTCCCAATTTAACGACTGAAAGGTTAGTAATCATGCATGAGTAAATCTGTAGAAATTGAAGATATTAGTGAGAATTTTAATAAAGATAAACACCTCATTTTCGGATACACACCGATGTGTGGTACTTGTAAAATGTCTGAGCGCATGCTCGATATTGCGAATGAAATACTACATTTACCCGTTAAAAAAATCGATTTGAATTACCATCCTAAATATAGTGAACGTAACAAAATTATGTCAGTACCTGTTCTAATTGTTATGAATAAGGATATAGAGATAGATAGAATTTATGCATTTCAATCTGTACCTTATTTGTTAGAAAAATTAAAATAATTGTTGACGAAATTATAGTGCAATGGTAGGATATAAATTAATTAAATAGTGCGAAAACTCTTATCAAGAGAGGTGGAGGGATGTGCCCTATGAAGCCCGGCAACCGTCTATTATTAGAAATGGTGCCAATTCACATAAAGTTAATTACTTTAGAAGATGAGAGAAAGATGAATCAATGCTTTCTCAACTTAATCTAAAGTGAGAAAGCATTTTTTTAATTACATAATGAATTTTAAGGAGGCACTAAACGTGATTAAGTTAAATCAAGTTGTTAAACGCTATCACACAAAAGATAAGGATGTACTAGCAGTTGATCACGTTAACTTAAATATAGAAACGGGCTCTATTTTTGGAGTTATCGGATTCTCTGGTGCTGGTAAAAGTACGTTAATTAGAATGTTCAATAATCTAGAAGCGCCTACATCTGGCGATATTATTATAGATGGCGATAATATTAACAAACTTTCAAAAGCAGAATTAAGAAAAAAACGTCAAAAAGTAAGTATGGTATTCCAACACTTTAACTTATTATGGTCAAGAACGGTACTTCGCAATATTATGTTCCCGTTAGAAATTGCAGGATACTCTAAAGGTAAAGCAATTGAAAGAGCACGAGAATTAATTGATCTTGTTGGTTTGAAGGGACGAGAAAATGCTTATCCTTCTGAATTGTCAGGTGGTCAGAAACAAAGAGTCGGCATCGCACGAGCTCTGGCAAACGAACCAGATGTTCTATTATGTGACGAAGCTACTAGTGCATTAGACCCACAAACAACAGATGAAATATTAGACTTACTGTTAAAGATTAAAGCGCGCGAAAATCTTACAATTGTGATCATCACACATGAAATGCACGTTATCAGACGTGTTTGTGATGAAGTAGCAGTCATGGAAAGCGGACGTGTGATAGAGCAAGGTAAAGTAACGCAAGTATTTGAAAATCCACAACACGAAGTGACTAAACGCTTCGTGAAAGATGATTTAGATGATGATTTTGAAGAATCTATCCAACATCTTGAACCGTTAGATTCAGATGCTTATATCGTTAGACTTAATTTCAATGGTGATAATACGACAGAACCCGTTGTTTCGTACATAAGTAAAACACATAACATTGATATCAATATTCTTGAGGCAAATATCAAAAACACACGTGGCGGTGCAGTAGGTTTCTTAGTGGTTCACATACCACATATTGCTGAAACAGAATTTGAGACATTTAAAGATGATTTACATCAGCAACATGTAAATGTGGAGGTGGTTAAGCATGGATAAATCATACGGTGATATTTTCAAAGAGATGATTACAATGCCTAACGTCCAGTGGCCAGAAGTATGGGAAGCCATTTATGAAACGCTTTATATGACTATTGTTTCGACGATTTTCGCATTTATTTTTGGTTTGATTTTAGGTGTACTTTTATTCCTATCAGCCAAGAGTAATTCGAAAGGTGCTAGAGTCTTTTATAGTATCGTTTCATTTATAGTTAACCTGTTCCGAGCAATTCCATTTATCATCTTAATCTTGTTATTAATTCCATTTACAAGTGTCTTACTCGGAACAATAAGTGGTCCAACGGGTGCTTTACCAGCATTAGTCATCGGCGCAGCGCCATTCTATGCAAGATTAGTTGAAATTGCTTTTAAAGAGATAGATAAAGGTGTTATAGAAGCGGCTTGGTCAATGGGAGCAAGTACTTGGACGGTTGTTCGTAAAGTACTATTACCAGAAGCAATGCCAGCACTCGTTTCAGGTATTACCGTAACAGCGATCGCATTAGTTGGATCTACTGCAATTGCAGGTGTTATTGGTGCAGGTGGTTTAGGTAACTTAGCTTACTTAACAGGATTCACGCGTAACCAAAATGATGTCATTTTAGTTTCAACTGTATTTATTTTAATTATCGTATTTATAATCCAATTTATTGGGGATTGGATTACAAATAAAATTGACAAACGCTAAAAGAAAAGAGGAATGATTCAATGAAAAAACTTTTAAGCTTAATTTTAGTACTAACATTAACTGTCGTTTTAGCAGCTTGTGGCAATGGTAGTGGGGACAAAGATAAGAAAATCGTTGTAGGTGCATCTCCAGCACCACACGCTGAAATTCTAGAAAAAGCGAAACCTTTACTTAAAGAGAAAGGCTATGATCTAGAAATTAAAACGATTAACGATTACACAACACCAAACAAATTGTTAGATAAAGGTGAACTAGACGCGAACTATTTCCAACACGTACCTTACTTAAAAACTGAAAGTAAAGAAAAAGGGTACAAAATTGAAGATGCAGGTAAAGTTCACTTAGAACCAATGGCTGTTTACTCTAAAAAATATAAAAGTTTAAAAGACCTTCCTAAAGGTGCAACAGTATATGTTTCAAACAACCCAGCAGAGCAAGGTCGTTTCTTAAAATTCTTTGTTGATGAAGGATTAATTAAAATCAAAAAAGGTGTAAAAATCGAAGATGCTAAATTCGAAGATATCACTGAAAACAAAAAAGACATTAAATTTAACAGTAAACAATCAGCAGAATATCTTCCAAAAATCTATCAAAACGAAGATGTAGATGCTGCAATCATCAACTCTAACTATGCAATTGATCAAGGATTAAGTCCACAAAAAGATTCAATTGCTGTTGAAAAAGCAAACAATAACCCATACGCAAACTTAATTGCAGTTCAAAAAGGACATAAAGATGATGAAAAAATCAAAGCTTTAATGGAAGTATTACAATCTAAAGAGATTCAAGACTTCATTAAAGATAAATACAAAGGTGCAGTTGTACCAGCAAAGTAAGCATAGAGGCTAGGTCATCAATAATATAATGATGCTATTTTGCAAATTCATAGTAGCTGACTGAACTAGAAAAGCGCTTAAATTAAACTTTTTCAGTTCTAGTCAACCTTGAGGGCGCGGAGCCCTAGCAAAGAGAATTTCATTAAGAAATGCTTCAAGTAAAGCAAGCTAGGAGTCGGGGCCCCAACACAAAAAATCACGAAAGTGATTTTACCAGCTAAGCAAGTTGGGGTTACGACGAATTTTAAAAGAATTCTGTCCACTCCTTTAATTTAGAAAGATTTTCTATCTTTATACAGTATGCCGACACCTTGTCCGCCAGATCCCATTGTATAGTCAAATTTTATAACTTCAATATATGGATTTTCTTCTAAGAAACGATTTACCTTTTTAGTGAGGCCGCTTTCAGTCATTGCAGTAAAATTAATGAATTTCATTATAACCACTCCTTAAATTGATTTATTTCATTATCATTATAGTTGAACGCATATGTAAAATGAAAAAATTAAATTTTTACGAATACGATGTTTAAACATGTTATTGTGTGGTATTTATTACTATACAAGATATACAGACTATCAAGGAGGAATCTCAAATGGCTGAAGATAAATTTGAACAAGCAAAAGGTAACTTAAAAGAAACTGTTGGTAATGCTACTGACAATAAAGATTTAGAAAAAGAAGGTCAAAGCGACAAAGCTTCTGGTAAAGCTAAAGAAGTTGTTGAAAACGTTAAAGAAAAAGCAAACGATGTTATCGATAAAGTAAAAGGTAACAACGATAATAAATAATTTGTTTATAATACGAAGCGCAAGTGCTTAGCACTTGCGCTTTTTTTCATATCCAAGCAACTTTTGTTGCGACGCATGTCTAAGGGAAAGTTTATAGAATCATTTGTGATTCAATACATCGCTTGTCTTTGTCATTAGTATAGGGAACTTTATGAATAGGGACACTATTATTTTGTAATAAAACTTTAAGAAAATAAAAAAATATTTAAAAATCTAGTTAAAAAGTATTACAACGCATTTTGTTTTAAATTATAATCAAATTATAAAATAGGGGTGGGTGATTTAAAGTGAAAACAGATTATATTTTAGGATTAGATATAGGTATAACTTCAGTTGGATATGGCATTATAAATTACAATGACAAATCAATTATTGATGCCGGAGTGAGGTTATTCCCTGAAGCTAATGTAGAAAATAATGAAGGACGTAGAAGTAAAAGAGGCGCTAGAAGGTTAAAAAGACGAAGAATCCATAGATTAGAGCGTGTTAAACAATTATTAAAAGATTATAAGCTACTCGATTCTATTGATGTCATGCCTCAATCAACAAACCCTTATGAAATAAGAGTGAGAGGGTTACGAGAAAAATTAACGAGAGATGAATTAGCAATCGCATTATTACATTTAGCTAAAAGACGCGGTATACATAATATAGATGTTATAGATCAAGAAGAGGATGCATCTAACGAACTTTCTACTAAAGAGCAGTTATCAAAAAATAATCATTTATTGAAAGATAAATTCGTATGTGAACTTTTACTTGAAAGATACAATGAAGGTAAAGTTAGAGGCGAGAAAAATAGATTTAAGACGGCAGATATTGTTAAAGAAATAAAACAAATTTTAGAAACACAAAAAGAAACGCATCATTTGGATAATAGTTTTATTGATAAGTATGTTGAATTAGTGGAGACAAGAAGAGAATATTATGAAGGTCCAGGTGAAGGTAGTCCTTACGGATGGGGTGCTGATTTAAAGAAATGGTATGAACATTTGATGGGCCGTTGTACATATTTTCCTGAAGAATTAAGAAGCGTTAAGTATGCATACTCTGCTGATTTATTTAATGCATTAAATGATTTAAATAACTTAGTAATTCAAAGAGATGGGCTAAATAAATTAGAATATCATGAAAAATACCACATCATTGAAAATGTGTTTAAACAAAAGAAAAAACCTACTTTAAAACAAATTGCTAATGAAATAGGTGTAAAACCAGAAGATATAAAAGGTTATAGAATAACTAAGTCCGGTAAAGAAAACTTTACTGAATTTAGACTGTATCACGATTTAAAAAAATCTCTAAAAGACCAAAGTATATTGGAAAATATTCAGTTATTAGATCAAATTGCTGAAATTATAACTATCTACCAAGATAAAGAGAGCATTAAAAAAGAATTAGAGCAATTAGCTGAACCAATTAATGAAATAGATAAGGAAAGTATTTCTAACTTAGCTGGTTATAACGGTACACACCGACTTTCTTTAAAATGTATAAATTTAGTATTAGAGGAATTATGGCATACTCCTAGAAATCAAATGGAAATCTTTGCATATTTAAATATTAAACCTCGAAAAATTGACTTAAAGAAAGCAAATAAAATACCTAAAGATATGATTGATGAGTTTATACTATCTCCAGTAGTGAAAAGAACGTTTGGTCAAGCAATCAATGTTATCAATAAAGTAATAGAAAAATATGGTGCTCCTAAAGATATTATAATTGAGTTGGCGAGAGAGAATAATACAAAAGATAAACAAAAATTTATTAATGAATTACAAAAGAAAAATGAAAAAACAAGACAGAGAATAAACGAGATTATCGGAAAAACAGGTAATCAAAATGCGAAGCGATTAGTTGAAAAGATTAGACTTCATGATGAACAAGAGGGCAAATGTCTGTATTCTCTTGAGAGTATACCGTTGGAAGACTTATTAAATAATCCTAATCATTATGAAGTAGACCATATTATTCCTAGATCTGTATCATTTGATAATTCATATCAAAATAAAGTTCTCGTTAAGCAAACAGAAAATAGTAAAAAAGGTAACCGTACACCATACCAATACTTAAATTCAGGAGAAGCGAAACTATCCTATAATCAGTTTAAACAGCACGTGTTAAATCTTAGTAAATCAAAAGATAGAATTTCGAAGAAGAAAAAAGACTACTTACTAGAAGAACGAGATATAAATAAATTTGAGGTACAAAAAGAATTTATTAATCGAAACTTAGTTGATACGCGATACGCTACAAGAGAATTAACCAATTATTTAAAAGCATATTTCAGCGCTAATGATATGGATGTTAAAGTGAAAACAATCAATGGTAGCTTTACAAATCATTTAAGAAAAGTATGGGAATTCAAGAAAGAACGTAACCATGGTTATAAGCATCATGCTGAAGATGCGCTAATTATCGCTAACGCTGATTTCTTATTTAAAGAAAGTAAAAAGTTAAAAGCAGCAAATAAGGTTTTAGAACAACCAGAACGTAAAGAGATAGAAACTAAAATTGAAGTTGATAGTGATGAAGAATACCAAGATTTATTTGTCATTCCACAGCAAGTAAAAGAAATTAAAGAATTTAGAGATTTTAAATATTCGCATAGAGTGGATAAGAAACCAAATAGACGATTGATCAATGACACACTATATTCAACAAGGGTAAAAGATGATGACTTATATATCATCTCGCCGATTAAGAATATTTATAGTAAAGATAATACAGATTTAAAAAAACATTTTAAAAAGAATCCTGAAAAATTCTTAATGTACCAAAATGATCCAAAAACGTTTGAAAAACTAGAAGTGATTATGAAGCAATACGCTAATGAGAAAAATCCATTGGCTAAATATCACGAAGAAACAGGAGACTATTTAACTAAATATAGCAAGAAAAATAATGGACCAATTGTTAAATCGATTAAGATGTTTGGTAAAAAGGTTGGAAATCATTTAGATGTTACTAATCAATATAGCAATTCGAGAAACAAACTTGTGAAATTATCATTTAAGTCGTATCGTTTTGATGTGTATCTGACTGATAAAGGTTATAAATTCGTTAGCATTACATATTTGGATGTACTTAAAAAAGATAATTATTATTATATTCCTGAAGCCAAATATGAGAAATTAAAGTTAAATAAAGGTATCGATGCTAAAGCTAAATTTATTGGAAGTTTTTATTATAATGATTTGATTGAACTAGATGGTAAGGTATATACAATTATTGGGGTTAATGAAGATAAGAGAAATATTATAGAACTCAATTTTCCTAAAATAAATTATAAAGAGTATTGTGAGATTAATGGCGTCAAGGGTAGTGGAAGATTAAGGATAACAATAGGTAAAAAAGTGAATAGTATTAGAAAATTATCTACTGACGTTCTAGGAAATAAATATTATCAATCTTGCGCCGAAAAGCCACAATTAATATTAAAAAAAGGAATCTAAGCTATGAGTTGGAGAATTGTGTATATAACAGAAGTTAATCACATGTCACTTAATTTAAATAGCTTGAAAATCAAAAAAGGCGATCTAGAAACTAAGATTCCTTTAGCTGATATTTTTGCGTTAGTTATTGAAGATTTAACTGTTACATTAACATCCAGATTATTAGTAGAACTCTCGGATTATAATATTTTAGTTATCTTTTGCAATCAAAAGCATTTGCCAGAATGCACTTTACAACCGATATCAGGTCATTTTAATCAATATACGCAAATGAAAGCGCAATTAAAATGGGATGTAGCTCGTAAAAGTGAATTGTGGCAATCAATTGTAAAGCAAAAAATTCAAAATCAAATTGAATGTATGAAGTATATGCACATTGATACTGTGCGAATTCAAAAAATGACAGAGTTAAAGCAGTCAGTATTGATATACGATCGGAATAATATTGAGGGTCAAGCTGCAAAATACTATTTTAATAGTTTCTTTAAAGATTTTACAAGAGATAATGATGCGCTTATAGAGAATGCGGTTTTAAATTATGGGTACACTATTTTGAATGCTGCAATAGCTAGAACGATAGTCGCAAAAGGCTTAATACCAGCAATTGGCATCCACCATATTGGAGGGAGAAATCATTTTAACTTAGCATCAGATTTAATTGAACCATTTAGGGCGCTAGTTGATTTGTTCTTATTGAAACATCCTCCTGAAGACTATTTAACGAAAGCGTATAGATTAAAAATAATTAATCTATTACATGCACGTGTTGAAATTGATGGAAAAATGCAAACGGTTATTCGAGCTATTGATATCATGGTGCAATCTATAATTGAGTATTTTAAAGACGGTGATATTAAATCATTAAAGTTTCCTAGTTTGAGTAAATATTCATTTTATGAGTTATAGATTTATGAGAGTACTATTAATGTTTGATCTACCAGTTGAAACTAAGAAACAAAGAAGAATTTATAGTAAATTTAGAAAGCAACTCATTGAGGATGGATTTTTAATGATGCAATACTCAATTTATATCAAGAGTGTCATAAATAAAGATGCGGCAAACCAAACTATAAAAAAAGTAAATACTTTTCTACCTCAAGAAGGTCATGTCAGGGCACTCATGATAACTGAAAAGCAATATCAACATATGCAAATACTTTTAGGAGAAGAAAATCATAATATAGAACTATTAGGTGATAATAGAACTATTATTTTTTGATAAGAGAAAATATGGAACATATCATATGGCAAATAAAATCTGAAGCAGTACCTACAGTGAATCTGAATATTGGCCAATACACTGCTATCTATAATGAATTTGAAACCATTGAAGAGGACATACTTGAACTTATTGGTCAATATTTTAAAAAGAGAAATTCAAATAAGAATGAAGTTTCTATTATAGAATGTACTAATCATGAACTAATTTCTAATCTTGAGTATGAGAGTTTTATTATTGATAATAACAAAATAGAACTTGAGCATTCATTAGGCGCCGCATCTATTTTGAATAAGAAACTTCAAAGAGATTTTGCTAATCACATTGAAAGTTCAGGATATTTAAATTCTATTAATCAACTTCTAAATGATTTACTAGAGATGATTAATTACAATGAATTACCTTTACAAATAAAGACTTTAGATATTAAATATTTCATTAAGTTATTAAGCTTTGAATATGAAATGAAGAAGGATTATACAAAATTAGTAAACAGAATAGAGCAAGTGCTACCTTTAATCGTTGATGAATTAAACAAGCTATACAATAATCATTTATTATTGATTTACTTATATCCTGAAGCAAATTTAAGTCCTAAAGAACAAATTAAATTGAAAGAATTGTTGTTAACGCTCGATGCAAACATAATTGTATTAACAGGATCATTACATTTTCTATCCGAAGAATGGAAATACAATAACTATATAAGAGATGGTAAGCAAAAAAACACATCTGAATTTCTGGAAGAATTAGAGTGGAATGCGCCACTTAATTTTGATAAGAGCGAACTGGAAGAAAGTTTGAACCGATTCATTTTAATTTATCAAGATAAATTAGAATTAAATCCCGTAATATCTAATTATCAAATAGCACAAATTATGTTATTTAGTGCTATTGATATATATGTTGGCGTTTCATATATGCAACATTGTAATCACAAATTTGAATTGAAAATTAAAAATGAATTACTGCCTAAAAGCATCAATAAATATTTAAATCAACAATCGTTGAATTAATTACTTTGCTATAATTAACATAATAATCTATTATTATCTTAGTGAATGAGTTTAGCTAACTTGTTCACTGAGATACCTTTTTATAAACTAATTCTTTTAGCGATTTTATATTGCTAGAGGTTTTAGTACTCTGTAATGTTTTAGTACTCTGTAATTTTAGGTATAAGTGAAACTGCCATATCTACAATTAAAACATCGAGTAGTTTTAGTACTCTGTAATTTTAGGTATAAGTGAAACATTCAAGTTTGGTGTATGGAGCGATACGGTGTTTTAGTACTCTGTAATTTTAGGTATAAGTGAAACACGTGACTAGTAACACGTTGCACTTCTTTTGTTTTAGTACTCTGTAATTTTAGGTATAAGTGAAACAATTAAAACATGCTCTCTACTCAAATGTAGGTTTTAGTACTCTGTAATTTTAGGTATAAGTGAAACGTTGGTGTATCTTCGCCACTTACAACATCTGTTTTAGTACTCTGTAATTTTAGGTATAAGTGAAACTCAAGAAGATGTGAATATATAGATGTTGTTGTTTTAGTACTCTGTAATTTTAGGTATAAGTGAAACATCGCTGATGCCATTACTGCCGGTTCTATTGTTTTAGTACTCTGTAATTTTAGGTATAAGTGAAACATACAAAAAGAAAATGGAGCGTAATCATGCGTTTTAGTACTCTGTAATTTTAGGTATAAGTGAAACAAAACGCCTGCGGACTTTTCAGACTTAGGTGTTTTAGTACTCTGTAATTTTAGGTATAAGTGAAACAGTGCAGGAACGGTTAAACCAATGTGGTTAGTTTTAGTACTCTGTGATTTTAGGTGTAAGTGAACGATGCATTGATGCTACACCGCAAGATTGAAGTTTTAATACGCTAGTACTTCAGTCACAACTATTTTAAATAGTAATTATTAAGTACTATTACTTTCAAATTATTTGATTTAAGTGATTATCTCTATAATTACGCCGATCCATTGTTACTTTCAAATAATCCATAATATTGAAATCAATTATTTGGGGAAGAATGAAGAAATAGTTAATTTTAATTAAAATAGTAGTTGGCTAACATGCTAAGGTAGAAATATAATAAACGTAAGGAACAAGTTTAGCTAACTTGTACTTATACCTAAAATTACAGAATCTACTAAAACAAGACTTTATGTCGTGTTTATCCCATTAATTTATTAATGGGATTTTTTCTTTATAATCAGACAAATCGCCAACGATGATGACTATCGTTGGCGATTATTTTTTAATACTATTGATTACACATTCTCACCTGTAATTTGGCCGAGCCAATAACTGCCGGCAAAACCGACGATTAATGTGATGATTGAAAGTGTCCACTCAACACCAGTTTGAGGAAGACCTGGGAAAACGGCATAGACGGAACCAATAACGAATCCAGTTATTAATGCGAATGTGGTATAGAAGTGATGATGCAAGAAGTATTTAATGATACGACTAGATAATAAAAATCCTGCTAATACACCTAAACCTACAACGATTAATATTGGAAGGCCATCGAAGTTTAATTTAACTAAATCAGCAATGGCTAACATAATTGTTCCATAAGTACCAAATACAAGTAGCATGAATGATCCAGAAATACCAGGTAATAACATTGCACTTGAAGCACACGCACCAGCTAAGAAATATTTAATAATAAGACCAAATGATAAATCTAGTGATGTATCAGCGCTTTGATTACCAGAATTCATTAATGTTATCACTACTAAAATAATGATACCTACTAACATAATGCCGTAATGTTTTGTTGTAAATGTTTTATTAAATTTTGCTGTTCTTAATAAGTAAGGGATAATACCAATGATTAATCCTGTAAAGAAGAACATGGTAACCACTTGATGATGTTCTAATAAATAATTGATTAAGTTACTTAATATGCCAATGGCTAAAGCCATACCAATTAATATAGGAAGTAAAAACTTTAAGCTAGGCCAAAATCGCTTGGAGAATATACCACTTATTGAAGAAATAAAGCCATCATATATGCCTAATAATAACGCGATAGTACCTCCACTAATTCCAGGAACTAAATCGGTTGTTCCCATACCGAACCCTTTTAATATATTAATCCATTTGAAATTTTGCATGAACGTCTCCTTTCGAAATAGGTTAAATAGCATGATAACAGACTTTTGAAGAATAATAAAATATTAAGATTGTAATATTATAATTTTTATAAATATTGCACTAAATGAACGGAGTTTGTGTCTAAATTATTTCTATTGAGAACTGTAAGCCTTTGATTATCAGTTGCAAGAAAAAATTGAGTCCTAGATAAAAATTATTTTAGATAAATAATCACTATAATTTAGAGTTTTAATAAGTTTATATTAAGGGCTATTTGCGTTATAATGAAGTGTATTAAAGTACACAAAGTCTTTTTGACTACAAATTAAAATTATTATAAACTAGTTAAGAAAACTTTATATTTACGGAGGGAATATAAATGTCATCAACATTAGAAATTAAAGACCTACATGTGTCTATTGAAGATAAAGAAATTTTAAAAGGTGTTAATTTAACTATTAATACAGGCGAAATACATGCAATTATGGGGCCAAATGGTACGGGTAAATCAACGTTATCATCAGCGATTATGGGACATCCATCATACGAAGTAACGCAAGGTGAAGTGTTACTTGACGGTGTTAATATTTTAGAATTAGAAGTTGATGAAAGAGCTAAAGCTGGTCTGTTTTTAGCAATGCAATATCCATCAGAAATCACTGGTGTAACGAATGCTGACTTCATGCGTTCAGCGATTAACGCGAAACGTGAAGAAGGACAAGAAATTAACTTAATGCAATTTATCAAGAAATTAGATAAAGAAATGGATTTCTTAGATATTGATAAAGATATGGCTCAACGTTACTTAAACGAAGGTTTCTCTGGCGGTGAGAAAAAACGTAACGAAATCTTACAATTAATGATGTTAGAACCTAAATTCGCTATTCTTGATGAAATCGATTCAGGTTTAGATATCGACGCATTGAAAGTTGTATCTAAAGGTATTAACGAAATGCGCGGTGAAGAATTTGGTGCATTAATGATTACACACTATCAACGTTTATTAAACTACATCACACCTGACAAAGTGCATGTTATGTACGGTGGTAAAGTAGTTAAATCAGGCGGCCCTGAATTAGCTAAACGTCTTGAAGAAGAAGGCTATGAGTGGGTTAAAGAAGAATTTGGTGCTAAAGAATAATCTAGCAGTCGTTTGTTTTTAAATGATGAAACTAGATGCAGATTATTAATGTAAATAGTTGCATTAATAATGACGATTGAATATGTGAGACTGAGACATCGAACATATAAATAAAGTTATTATTTCGATGGTGTTACAGTCGCTAAAATTTTTCATCAAGTAGGAGGAAAAGAGAGTTATGACAACCGAAACTTTAAACATTTCTGAAGAACAACTTGTTGATTATTCTAAAGCGCACAATGAACCTTCTTGGATGACTGAGTTACGTCAAAAAGCGTTGAAATTAACAGAAACTTTAGAAATGCCAAAACCAGATAAAACGAAATTAAGAAAATGGGACTTTGATTCATTTAAACAACATAAAGTCGAAGGACAAACGTTCAATGATTTATCAGAGCTTCCAGATGCGATTAAAAACATTATTGACGTTGAAAACACTAAAAATTTAGTCGTACAACATAATAATGCTTTAGCTTATACGCAAGTATCACAAGAAACACAAGATAATGGCGTGATTATTGAAGGCTTATCTGAAGCATTAGTTAATCATGGAGATTTAGTACAAAAATATTTAATAACAGATGCAGTTACAGTTGATGAACATCGTTTAACTGCATTGCATACGGCTTTAATTAATGGTGGCGTGTTTGTTTATGTACCTAAGAATGTCGTTGTTAAAGATCCTATCCAATATGTTGTGTTACATGATGATGAGAATGCTAGCTTCTTCAATCATGTGATTATAGTTACTGAAGAAAGTGCTGAAGTGACTTACGTTGAGAACTATTTATCAACTGCAAGTGGTGAAGGTAACCAACTCAACATCATTTCTGAAGTCATTGCAGGTGCAAACTCTAATATTACGTATGGTTCAGTTGACTATTTAGACAAAGGCTTTACTGGTCACATCATCCGCCGTGGTACAACTGCTGCAGATGCATCAATTAATTGGGCATTAGGTTTGATGAATGAAGGTAGTCAAATCATTGATAATACAACTAATTTAATTGGTGATCGTTCAACAAGTGAACTTAAATCCGTTGTTGTTGGTACAGGCGACCAAAAAATCAACTTAACGTCTAAAATTGTTCAATATGGTAAAGAAACGAACGGTTATATCTTAAAACATGGTGTAATGCGTGAGAATGCATCATCTGTATTTAATGGTATTGGTTACATTAAACATGGTGGTACGAAATCTATCGCTAACCAAGAGTCACGTGTCTTAATGCTTTCTGAGAATGCTAGAGGTGACGCTAACCCAATCTTATTAATTGATGAAGATGATGTAGAAGCAGGACACGCAGCTTCAGTAGGTCGTGTTGACCCTGAACAACTTTACTATTTAATGAGTCGTGGTATTTCTCAAAAAGAAGCAGAACGATTAGTGATTCATGGTTTCTTAGACCCTGTAGTGCGTGAATTACCAATTGAAGATGTTAAACGTCAATTAAGAGAAGTTATCGAACTTAAAGTTAATAAATAAACTTATCAATCCCAAAGAGATTTTTAATATAAGAAAGGTCGTGAAATAAAGTGGCCGAAACTTCATTAAATGTTGAGGAAATTATTAAAGATTTTCCAATATTAGATCAAAAAGTTAATGGAAAAAGATTAGCGTACCTTGATTCAACAGCTACAAGCCAAACGCCAGTTCAAGTATTAAACGTATTAGACGATTACTACAAACGATACAATTCCAATGTACACCGTGGTGTGCATACACTTGGTTCACTAGCTACTGATGGATACGAAGGTGCTCGTGAAACTGTAAGACGTTTCATTAACGCTAAATACTTTGAAGAAGTCATCTTTACAAGAGGAACAACTGCCTCAATTAATATTGTTGCGCGTAGTTATGGAGATGCCAATATTGAAGAAGGCGACGAAATTGTTGTTACTGAAATGGAACATCATGCCAATATTGTTCCATGGCAACAATTAGCTAAACGCAAAAATGCCTCATTAAAATTCATTCCAATGACAGAAGAGGGTGAATTAAATATTGAGGATGTTAAGGCAACAATTAATGACAACACTAAAATCGTAGCCATAGCACATGTATCTAATGTTCTAGGTACGATTAATGACGTCAAAGAAATCGCTAAAATCGCGCATGAACACGGTGCGATTATAAGTGTCGATGGTGCACAATCTGCGCCACACATGAACATAGACGTTCAAGATTTAGACGCTGATTTCTTCAGTTTCAGTGGCCATAAAATGTTAGGACCTACTGGTATTGGTGTATTATACGGTAAACGTGACTTATTAAAAGACATGGAACCAATTGAATTTGGTGGGGATATGATTGACTTTGTAAGCAAATATGACGCTACATGGGCAGATTTACCTACTAAATTTGAAGCAGGTACACCAATCATTGCTCAAGCTATTGGCTTAGGAGAAGCAATTCGCTACATTGAGAATATAGGCTTCGATGCTATTCATGAACATGAAAAAGCATTAACAGAATATGCTTATGAACAAATGTCATCGATTGAAGGACTTGAAATATACGGTCCGCCTAAAGATCGTCGTGCCGGTGTTATCACATTTAACTTAGCTGATATTCATCCACACGATGTTGCTACTGCAGTAGATACTGAAGGTGTTGCTGTAAGAGCTGGACACCATTGTGCACAACCATTAATGAAATGGTTGAACGTATCATCTACTGCGCGTGCAAGCTTCTATGTTTACAATACTAAAGAAGATGTAGACCAACTTGTTGAAGCATTGAAACAAACGAAGGAGTTTTTCTCTTATGAATTTTAATAATTTAGATCAACTTTATCGATCTGTAATTATGGATCATTATAAGAATCCTAGAAATAAAGGTGTTTTAGATAATGGCTCAATGACTGTAGATATGAACAATCCTACTTGTGGTGACCGCATTCGATTAACGTTTGATATTGAAAATGGCATCATTAACGATGCTAAATTCGAAGGAGAAGGTTGTTCTATTTCAATGTCTAGTGCATCTATGATGACTGAAGCGGTGAAAGGTCATTCACTAGGTGAAGCGATGCAAATGAGTCAAGAATTTACTAAGATGATGCTTGGTGAAGATTATGAAATCACTGAAGATATGGGAGACATTGAAGCACTTCAAGGTGTATCTCAATTCCCAGCTCGCATCAAGTGTGCAACATTAGCCTGGAAAGCACTTGAAAAAGGAACAGTTGAAAAAGAAGGTAAAGCAGAAGGTTCGACTGAAGAATAATCGGCCAGTTTTATGTAAGACTTTATTATCTTATTTAAAGCTTAACCTTAACTTTTTACACGTTTGACTTTTTATGAAGGTTGCATATTGTTACAATGACAATAGACAATAATGAATATTAAAAATCTCGCGCACGTCGTTTTAAATATATTTAAGGAGTGATTGAAATGGCTAAAAAAGCACCTGATGTTGGAGATTACAAATATGGTTTCCACGATGAGGATGTTTCCATTTTCAGATCAGAACGTGGTTTAACTGAAAATATCGTTAGAGAAATTTCAAAAATGAAGGAAGAGCCTGAATGGATGCTTGACTTCAGATTAAAAGCTTTAAAATTATTCTATAAAATGCCAATGCCTCAATGGGGTGGCGATTTATCAGAATTAAACTTTGATGACATCACATACTACGTCAAACCTTCAGAGCATACAGAACGTTCATGGGACGAAGTGCCTGAAGAAATTAAACGTACATTTGATAAATTAGGTATTCCAGAAGCCGAACAAAAATATTTAGCAGGTGTTTCTGCACAATATGAATCAGAAGTTGTATATCACAACATGGAAAAAGAATTAGAAGAAAAAGGTATCATCTTTAAAGATACAGATAGTGCTTTACGTGAAAACGAAGAACTATTCAAAGAATACTTTGCTTCTGTTATTCCAGCAGCTGATAACAAATTCGCAGCATTAAACTCAGCTGTATGGTCAGGTGGTTCATTCATCTATGTACCTAAGAATGTTAAATTAGATACACCATTACAAGCATACTTCCGAATTAACTCAGAGAACATGGGTCAATTCGAACGTACATTAATTATTGCTGATGAAGGTGCATCAGTGAACTACGTTGAAGGTTGTACTGCACCAGTTTATACTACAAGTTCACTACACTCAGCAGTAGTAGAAATCATCGTTCACAAAGATGCACACGTACGTTACACAACAATTCAAAACTGGGCAAACAACGTTTATAACTTAGTTACTAAACGTACATTTGTGCATGAGAATGGTAACATGGAATGGGTAGATGGTAACTTAGGTTCTAAGTTAACTATGAAATATCCAAACTGTGTTCTTTTAGGTGAAGGTGCGAAAGGTAGTACATTATCTATCGCCTTTGCTGGTAAAGGTCAAGTACAAGATGCTGGTGCTAAAATGATTCACAAAGCACCTAACACATCTTCAACAATCGTATCTAAATCAATTTCTAAAAATGGTGGTAAAGTAATCTATCGTGGTATCGTTCACTTCGGACGTAAAGCGAAAGGTGCACGTTCTAACATTGAATGTGATACGTTAATTTTAGATAACGAATCTACTTCAGATACAATTCCATACAATGAAGTATTTAATGACAATATTTCATTAGAACACGAAGCGAAAGTTTCTAAAGTATCAGAAGAACAATTATTCTACTTAATGAGCCGTGGTATTTCTGAAGAAGAAGCGACAGAAATGATCGTTATGGGCTTTATTGAACCATTCACAAAAGAATTACCAATGGAATATGCAGTAGAAATGAACCGTTTAATCAAATTCGAAATGGAAGGCTCTATCGGTTAATTTAACCTATATTACCAACTTTTTCTTAATAACAATCATAAGTACCAAAGTGTTCTAACTAAGTGAATGCTTTGGTGCTTTTTTATATCTCAAAATAGTTAACACTTATTTATATTAATTGTTTATTATTATGATGATATATTTATATATAATATTAAAAAAGTAATTGATTTAACAAAATACATGTTTTGAGAGGATTCTACAATGTTTGACTTTTATGCGAATTGGTATTCTTTGATTATCATTATTGAATATCTTGCTATATTTTTAGGTTCAATTGGCTTAATCTTTATAGCAATGATCAGTCTAAGGCAGATTCAAAAGAAAAAGAAGATTTGGTATTTAGGAATATTTTTAATTTATTCATCATTACTTGAATTGTTAATACATTTCACAGGGGAAGATATTCATACTTACAACTTGGTTTTTGTTGTAACACTTCTTCCTTTTTTATTGGTGTGTTATTTATCAAGTCATTATTTGGTAAAACGGCCATTCAAAACAAAATTAGAATTTGTGAAAACTGGTAACGGTAAAACTAACAAAGTTACTAAGCAAGAAATGAAAGAAATGAAAGACGAATTGCAATCGGCTAATATAATCGCATGGTCAGGTTCAATTGGAGCCGCTTTTCTAATAGTTGCTTGGTCAGCTAAAGTAAGATTTATACATAATAAGGAATGGATGATGTCGCAAGAATTGACCAAAACTACTGATAATTTGTTAGGGTTTGGAGGCTTTATGTTTTTAATCTCGGCCTTTTTAATTGTTATTTATTTCATTATTGACGTAGTGTTATGGAATAAAAGAGGTAAATTTCCTGGTCTAGTATTTCGACCAATGATTTTGTGCTTATGGCAATTTTTGTTTTTGATTTCGATTTAAAAAATAATAATTAGATAATTATCAAGCAAAGTTTACTGAAAATGGGAGTAGGGAATACTTTGAATAATTATTTAAGTGAAAAAAGCATAGTAATTACCATAAAATAAAGAAAAGGTGATTTTAAATGTGGTATAACAATCGACTAACGCAATCTTTAAATATTCAATATCCCATTATTCAAGCAGGTATGGCTGGTAGTACAACACCAGAACTTGTGGCATCTGTTAGTAATAAAGGTGGATTAGGATGTATTGGTGCAGGCTACTTTACAACTGAAAAGTTAGAACAAGAAATAGAACAAGTTCGATCGTTAACAACGCAACCATTTGGCGTAAACTTATTTGTACCAGGGCAACATACGTATACCAATGAACAAGTTGAGCGTATGAATGCTTGGCTAAAACCTTACCGTAAGGCTTTAAATCTTGAAGAACCTGTCATTAATATCTCAGAAGCACAACAATTTAACCAGGCAATTCACATGATTATTAAAAAGAAAATACCAGTGTGTTGCTTTACCTTTGGTATACCATCACAAGATATCATTAAACAACTGAAAGATGCTCAAGTCACTTTAATAGGTACGGCAACATCTGTTGATGAAGCAATAGAAAACGAACAGGCAGGCATGGATATAGTGGTTGCGCAAGGTAGTGAAGCAGGTGGCCATAGGGGGTCATTTTTACCAAGTAAACAGCAATCAACACCACTAATTGGCACAATGAGTTTAATTCCTCAAATTGTTGATCAAGTGACGATACTAGTTGTTGCTGCAGGCGGTATCATGGACGGTCGTGGCGTATTAGCGAGTCAAGTACTAGGAGCGCAAGGCGTTCAGATGGGGACAGCGTTTTTAACTACAGTGGAAAGTGGTGCGAATGATTTAGTGAAACAAGCGGTGCTACATAGTAAGGAAACGGACACTGTTGTTACGGACGTCTTTAGTGGTAAATTTGCGCGTGGCATCCATAATGAATTTGTGGCAAAACTGTCGCAATATGAAGGTGTTCTACCACCGTATCCAGTTCAAAATCAATTAACCAATGCAATTAGAAAGACTGCGGCTTCCAATGGTAAACGTGAATGGACACATATGTGGAGTGGTCAATCGCCACGTTTAGCTACAGCGCAACATGTAGATCAATTCATGGATAATCTTGTCGAACAAATTGAGGCGTTATTGAAGGCTGTGCAATAGTATGGATTTATAAAAACAATGTGAGCTGAAGTGGGCCGCATTTTCAAAAAATAATAAGATAATGTAAAGATGGGATAGAACAAGTGATATCTTAAAATTGAATATGGTATCATATACCTGGTGATAAAAATGATTAATATAGGTCTTACTGGATGGGGCGATCATGATACGTTATATGAAGATTTGGAACGACAGTCGGACAAGTTACAAACGTATGCAAGTCACTTTCCTATTGTTGAACTTGATGCATCATATTATGCCATCCAACCTGAACGAAATATCATGAAATGGATTAAAGAAACACCTGATCGCTTTGAATTTGTTGTGAAAATTCATCAAGCGCTCACATTGCATGCAGATTATAAAGATTATGCAGAAACAAGAAGTGAATTATTTGCGCAATTTAAGCGTATGTTACAACCACTCATTGACCATCATAAATTAGCTATGGTACTAGTTCAATTTCCACCTTGGTTTGATTGTACGGCACAGAACATCAAGTATATCTTATACGTTCGTCAGCAATTATCAGATATACCGATTTGTGTTGAATTTCGTCATCAATCATGGTTTAACGAACAATTTAAAGAGCAAACGCTCTCATTTTTAATGGAACACCATATAATCCATTCAGTTGTTGATGAACCACAAGTAAGAGAAGGATCTGTACCACTCGTTAACCGTATTACTACTGAAACAGCGTTCGTCCGTTATCATGGAAGGAACAGACAAGGATGGACTAAAAAAGATATGACAGATCAAGAGTGGCGTGATGTGCGATATTTATATAATTACAATAAGGAAGAGCTTACCGATTTAGCTAATAAAGTTAGGATTTTAGAACAAAAAGCCAAAAAAGTTTATGTCGTATTCAATAATAATTCAGGTGGCCATGCTGCTCAAAATGCTAAAACATATCAAGATATTTTAGACATTGAATACACAGGTTTAGCTCCCCAACAATTAAAATTATTCTAAGAGGCGAAATATAATGTTAGTGACAATTATTTTATTAGTGCTTATCGGTCTTTTCTCTGCTATTTTAGGGTCATTAGTAGGCATTGGTGGAGGTATTATCATCGTTCCAACACTGGTTTATTTAGGCGTGACGCACGATATATTACATGGTATAACACCGCAAATAGCAATAGGAACATCATCTGTGATTTTAATCGTCACAGGTTTATCTTCATCACTAGGCTATTTAAAGACGAAGCAAGTGGACATCAAGAATGGCTCTATTTTTTTATTTGGTTTACTACCAGGTTCGTTGCTAGGGTCATTTTTAAGTAGGTACCTCACTTTAGAATCATTCAATTTATATTTTGGTATTTTCATGATTATTGTCTCTATTATTTTAATGGTAAGACATAAAATCAAACCGTTTAAAATCTTTGATAAAGAGAAATATCGTAAAACGTATATTGATTCTGAAGGCAAGACGTATCATTACAGTGTACCGCCTTTATTTGCATTTGTTGCGACGCTATTTATCGGTATATTAACTGGTTTATTTGGTATTGGTGGTGGCGCATTAATGACGCCACTCATGTTAATCGTCTTTAGATTTCCACCTCATGTTGCAGTAGGTACAAGTATGATGATGATCTTCTTTTCAAGTGTAATGAGTTCCATAGGGCATATCATACAAGGTCATGTTGCGTGGTCTTATTCTATCGTCCTCATTATTTCAAGTTATATTGGTGCTCAAATTGGTGTGCGTGTCAATCACTCAATTAAATCTGAAACGGTTGTCACACTTTTGCGTACGGTGATGTTGATAATGGGTGTGTACTTAATTATTAAATCTTTTCTTTAAATAAAAATAGGGGGAATTTAAGTGAAGTTAACCATTTTTCACACGAACGATATTCATAGTCATTTAAACGAATATGCACGTATTACATCTTATATGGCAGAACATAGCCCTCAACTTCAACATCCCTCACTCTATTTAGATATAGGCGACCATGTAGATTTATCGGCACCGGTGACTCAAGCAACGATAGGGCGTAAGAATGTCGAGTTGCTTAACGAGGCACATTGCGATATTGCGACAATTGGTAATAATGAAGGAATGACGATTTCACATGAAGCGTTAAATCAGTTATACAACAACGCGGAGTTTGACGTGATTTGCACCAATGTTATTGATGAGGAAGGGCATTTACCACATAATATAGCATCGTCGTGTATTAAAGACATTGAAGGTGTTCGTATTTTATTCGTGGCGGCTACAGCAGCGTTTACGCCATTTTATCGCGCACTTGATTGGATTGTTACAGATCCGTTAGAAGCGATTAAAGATGAAATTGCCAATCAACAAGGTAATTACGATGTACTTATTGTGATGAGTCATGTTGGCATATTCTTTGATGAAAAGTTATGCCAAGAGATTCCGGAAATTGATGTCATTTTAGGTAGTCACACACATCATCATTTTGATAAAGGTGAAATGAACAATGGTGTACTTATGGCTGCTGCCGGAAAATATGGATATTACTTAGGTGAAGTTAATTTAACTATTGAAAATAAAAAGGTTGTTAATAAAGAAGCCATGATTTATCCAGTTGAAACGTTGCCTTTAGTTGACACGGATTATGAGTCTGAAGGGAAAGCGCTTATGAGTGAGCCAGTGATTGATCATCCTATCAATTTAAGTAGTAAAACCGATGTGATTACTAAAACGACGTATTTATTAGCAGAAAGTGTATTCGAATTCACGAATACAGATTGTACGATCATTAATGCAGGGCTTATCGTAAAAGGCGTTGAAGCAGATCGACTAACAGAATACGACATTCATAAAATGTTGCCGCATCCGATTAATTTAGTGCGTGTACGTCTAACAGGTGCTGAACTTAAAAAAGTCATTATCAAAAGTCAAAAGCAAGAATATATGCATGAACATGCGCAGGGCTTAGGCTTTAGAGGCGATATTTTTGGTGGTTATATATTATATAATTGTGGCTATATTCAGTCAGACAATCGCTTCTTTGTTAATGGTGAAGAAGTGATTGATGATAAGACATATACGCTAGGAACAGTTGATATGTATACCTTTGGTCGATATTTTCCAATATTAAAAGGTAAATCAATTGATTATTTAATGCCTCAATTCCTTAGAGATATTTTCAAGGATAAGTTATTAAGATTATAATAGAATAGTGCAAGATATATTTGTTCATTAAATAGAAATCGTGTGAATCACGAAATTTATAGCTTATTACGTTTTAATTTAATGTAAAGTTCGTTATAATAGGAAAAGATAGATTATACAGGAGGGTATACGTGGTTATGGCTACTAAAAATGAAGAAATCTTACGTAAACCAGATTGGTTGAAAATTAAGCTTAACACGAACGAAAACTATATTGGCCTCAAGAAAATGATGCGTGAAAAAAACTTACACACTGTTTGCGAAGAAGCAAAGTGTCCAAATATACATGAATGTTGGGGAGCTAGACGTACGGCTACATTTATGATTTTAGGTGCGGTATGTACAAGAGCATGTCGTTTCTGTGCTGTTAAGACAGGCTTACCTAATGAATTAGATTTAAATGAACCAGAACGTGTTGCAGAATCAGTTGAATTAATGAACTTGAAACACGTTGTTATCACTGCTGTTGCACGTGATGACCTAAGAGATGCAGGTTCAAACGTTTATGCTGAAACGGTACGTAAAGTACGTGAGCGTAATCCATTCACTACAATCGAAATCTTACCATCAGATATGGGTGGTGACTATGAAGCACTAGAAACTTTAATGGCTTCTAAACCAGATATCTTAAACCACAACATCGAAACAGTACGTCGTTTAACACCAAGAGTTCGTGCACGTGCTACATATGAACGAACATTAGAATTCTTACGTCGTTCTAAAGAATTACAACCAGATATTCCTACTAAATCAAGTTTAATGGTTGGCTTAGGTGAAACGATAGAAGAAATCTACGAAACAATGGATGATCTTCGTGCAAATGATGTAGACATACTAACAATTGGTCAATATTTACAACCATCACGTAAGCATTTAAAAGTTGAAAAATATTATACGCCATTAGAATTTGGTAAATTAAGAAAAGTAGCTATGGACAAAGGATTCAAACACTGTGAAGCTGGCCCTATGGTACGTAGTTCTTATCATGCCGATGAACAAGTAAATGAAGCGGCTAAAGAAAAACACCGTCTAGGTGAAGAAAAATTACAACAAAATTAATTTAAACATGTGAATAGTTTAGATTAAGTTTTTAGAGACTTAGGTTGCACATTTTTTACTGAATTGTGTAATCTAAGTTTTTATTATACGAGTTAAAGGTGACAAATTATGATTAAGATAGGTCAACAATATTTTGAAATCATTGAAGATTATAGATCATGTTTTGATGAAGAATTAGTTGCATCGAGATATTCAGATATACTAGATAAATATGATTTTGTCGTAGGAGATTTTGGATATGACCAGTTACGTTTAAAAGGCTTTTACAAAGATACCAATAAGAAAGCTGAAATATCTAAACGTTTTTCAAGTATTCAAGATTATATATTAGAATATTGTAATTTTGGTTGTCCTTATTTTGTATTGCGTCATTTATCAAATAAAGAAGTACAACAATTAGAACATGAAAAAGATGATGTCATTTTGTCGGATACAGAAGATAAGTTGCATGACGTTAAAATTAAACCTACGATTCAAGAAGTTAAACACCATGATGATGAACAATAGAAATAATTAAATAAGCTGTGAAAAAATNNATTTTTTCACAGCTTATTTAAATTGAAATTATTGAATAACTTGATTCAGATATTCAATAATTTCATCACTTTCTTCTTGGCTTATACCTAGAATATGCGCGATGTAGCCTTCTTCTTCAATATCATCTGTACCGATGATACCAAATTTATTTGTTTGCATATTTAACACAAGCGTTTTACCATAATGACGGTCTGTTTGAACAAGCATTAAATCATATCGACTGTGTTCACCTACAAAGCCTACAAATTGCACTTGGCTTTGTTCTTCATCGTCATATAAGTACATATCTATCATAAGAGTAGAACTCCTTTTATCTTTGTATTTTAATTTAGTATAACGACAAATGAAGACCGATGCAAAACTGTGATATGATAGACATATTAAGAGGTGAAGGATATGTATTTTGTAGATAAAGATCAACTTACTTTAAAATTAACTTACTTAAATCAATTAATTAAAGATTATGAAGCAAATAAAGAAAATCATTACGCATTTGAACGTATCGCTCAAATGTTAATTGAATCATCTGTGGATATAGGGAATATGATTATTGATGGTTTTATCTTGAGAGACCCTGGAAATTATAAAGATGTCATTGATATTCTTGAACTTGAAGGTGTTATTTCGAAATCTACACAGCAACGTGTAAATGAAACGATTGATGTTAGAAAGCAGTTCGCACACAATTACACGGAATTAGATGATACTAAGATTCAACCGTTATTTGATCATGCTCTGCCGTATTATGAACAGTTTATTCAAGAGGTAACGCAATTCCTTGAGAAAGAGAATGTGCCGGTTACTGCTTTTGGAAAAGGAGACAACAGCTAATGAAGAATTATAAAGGTTATTTAATTGATTTAGATGGAACGATGTATTTAGGTACAGACGAAATTGATGGTGCAGCACAATTTATCGATTACTTAAACAATCATCAAATTCCACATTTATATGTTACAAACAATTCTACAAAGACACCTGAAGAGGTAACGCAAAAATTAAAAGAGATGAAGATTGATGCGAAACCTGAAGAGGTTGTCACATCTGCGTTAGCAACAGCCAATTTTATTGCCGGTGAGAAAAGTGATGCTACAGTATATATGTTAGGTGGTAATGGCTTACGCACAGCATTAACTGAAGCTGGATTAACTGTAAAAGACGATGAAAACGTGGATTATGTTGCGATAGGTTTAGATGAAAATGTCACTTATGAGAAGTTAGCCGTTGCAACGCTTGCAGTACGTAAGGGTGCACGTTTTATTTCAACAAACCCAGATGTATCTATTCCTAAAGAACGTGGTTTCTTACCAGGTAATGGTGCAATTACGAGTGTAGTAAGTGTATCAACGGGTCAAGCCCCTCAATTTATTGGTAAACCTGAACCAGTCATTATGGACATTGCATTAGATATCTTACAATTGGACAAATCTGATGTAGCAATGGTCGGTGATTTGTACGATACAGATATCATGTCAGGGATTAATGTTGGTGTAGATACGATTCATGTTCAAACAGGTGTAACGACGTATGAAGAATTACAAGAGAAAGATCAACAACCTACATATTCATTTAAAGATTTAAATGTAGCAATTGCAGAATTAGAAAAAAATGCCCAAAAATAGATAAAGGGGTGGCACGACAATGGTGAAAATTCTAGTCACACGTCAGATTCCAAATCGTTTCATTGAACAATTGGAACAACTCGGCGACGTTAAAATGGGGAAGAAGCATTTGAACCTATGCCAAGAGCGCAATTTTTGAAGGAAATAGAAGACGTAGATGCATGCTTTATTACATTGAGTGAAACGATAGATGCAACCTGTCTGGAACACGCGAAAAACGTGAAGATTATTGCAAATATGGCGGTTGGTTTTGACAATATTGATGTTGAGTTAGCAAATCATAAAGGTATTGTTGTCACTAATACGCCTCAAGTACTTACTGAAACAACAGCTGAATTAGGATTCACATTAATGTTAGCTGTAGCGCGACGTATTGTTGAAGCAGAACACTACGTTCAAAATGGCGAATGGAAAAGTTGGGGACCTTATTTGTTGTCAGGCAAAGATGTCCATGGCTCTACTGTAGGTATTTATGGTATGGGTGATATTGGAAAGAGCTTTGCACGTCGATTGCAAGGGTTTAATGCAAATATCTTATATCATAATCGCTCTAGACATGAAGATGCAGAAACGCAACTCAATGCAACCTACGTACCGTTTGATACGTTATTAGCAGAAAGTGATTTCGTCATATGTACTGCACCGTTAACGCCGGAAACGGAAAATAAATTTAATAAAGATGCATTTTCAAAAATGAAAAACGATGCTATCTTTATTAATATTGGCCGTGGCGCTATTGTAGATGAGGAAGCATTAATTGATGCATTGAACAATCAAGATATTGGTGGTTGTGGCTTGGATGTTTTACGCGAAGAACCTATTCAGCTTGACCATCCACTACTGAAAATGCCTAATGCAATTATATTACCGCATATTGGCAGTGCTTCAGTAGCAACGAGAGATCACATGATTCAATTATGTGTGGATAATATTGCTGCGATATTAAAAGGGGAAGCACCACTTACACCAATAACAAATAAATAAAATGATAAAGAACTTCTAACGTTTAGGTAATAATTTACTATTTAACGATAGAAGTTCTTTTATATTATCTAACAGTTTTGTTATGTCGTATGTAATTGTTAAGTAGGTTAATTGGTACTAATATAATTAATGTCATTTAAATTCATCCATGGCATTACAAGGCGTACTTAATGTGGATACTGACTCACTTACTTCTATGAACTTGGAAATATGAATGGCAGTGTCGTTATCGCAACATCTTGAAGTGCAAAATTTAATTTGCTATAAAAACAAATTTTAATTATAATAAGATGAATGTATAATATATAAAAATTATATTTAATGAATTTGCTTTTTCGGAGCTTCAAATATCCTTCGCGAGAAAAGCGATTAATTCGCTCCGATAATTGACATGATAGTGAGGTGCAATAGTGCATTGAAAGAGAATAATCATAAAATAATGCAATATTATGAGAAAGCTAAACCCTATTTAGTAACGCTTCTCTATTTAGCTATATTTATTGCGCTGTACCTAATTTATGGTTCCGGCGATACACATAATAATTTCATTTATAATGAATTTTAATAAGGAGTCTAATTATGACAGATATCATAAATTTAATAAATGACTTCGGTCAACGTCATCCTCAACGTGTAGCAGTTAGACATAAAGATGAAACATTAACATATCAACAATTAATGGATGAATCTAGTAAATTAGCGCATCTATTACAAGATAATAAGAAACCATTAATCGTATACGGACATATGTCTCCTTATATGTTAGTAGGTATGATAGGTGCGATTAAAGCAGGGTGTGGATATGTACCCATTGACACATCCGTACCGAGTGAACGTGTAAATATGATTATAAATAAGGTTCAACCTGAAATGATATTTAACACAACAGATTCACGCTTAAATCAGCCTGGTATTCAAGAGCTGACAATCCAAAGTATCCAAGACTCAGATAATCCAACACTATTTGATAGTCAAATGGGATTAACAGACGTGGTATATACAATCTTTACATCTGGCTCAACAGGTGAACCTAAAGGGGTTCAAATTGAATATGCAAGTTTAATTGAGTTTGCAGAATGGATGGTATCACTTAACGAGTCTGAAGGTGCACAAGAATGGTTAAATCAAGCACCATTTTCATTCGACTTATCAGTCATGGCAATCTATCCTTGTTTAACTTCAGGTGGCACATTAAATTTAGTAGATAAGGACATGATCAACAAACCTAAATTGTTGAATGACATGTTAGTTAATACACCAATAAATGCATGGGTGTCTACACCATCATTTATGGAAATGTGTCTATTATTACCTAACCTTAATGAAGCAAGTTACCCAAGTTTAAATCATTTCTTCTTCTGTGGAGAAATCTTGCCACATAGAACTGCTAAAGCTTTACTAGATAGATATCCAAGTGCGGTAGTTTATAACACGTATGGACCTACCGAAGCGACAGTTGCAGTTACAGGTGTTAAATTGACGCCTGAAATTATTGAAATGTATAATCCGCTACCAGTTGGTGTTTCAAGACCGAATACAACATTATTTACAACGGATGAGGGTGAACTTGTAATTAAAGGTAATAGTGTTAGTTTAGGTTATTTAGATAATAAAGAAAAAACAGAAGCGGTATTCAACTTTGAAGATTGCCTTCGCATTTATCATACTGGTGATAAAGCAATCGAAAAAGACGGACAATGGTTCATTCAAGGAAGAATTGATTTCCAAATTAAACTTAACGGTTACCGCATGGAATTAGAAGAAATTGAAACGCAACTTAGACAGTCAGAATTCGTAAGAGAAACCGTAGTCGTACCAGTGTATAAAAATAACAAGGTTATACACTTAATCGGTGCGGTTGTTCCAACTGAAGAAGTTAAAGATGATTTGGAAATGACAAGACAAATTAAATCCGAACTCAAATCTCGCTTACCTGAATATATGATTCCGAGAAAATTTGTTTGGATGAAACAATTACCATTGACTTCAAACGGAAAGCTTGATCGTAAACAAGTGGCAGAGGATATTAACGCATGATTCCATATGGTACGTTTACCTTCTTCTTAGTTGCATTTATAGTACTTTTACCAGTCATCATACTCGGATTCTTAGGTAAGCGAAGCTATATATATAACGGTATAAGTACTGCAATTATGATTGT
Source organism: Staphylococcus sp. GDY8P47P (assembly GCF_016892225.1). Classification (NCBI taxonomy): domain Bacteria; kingdom Bacillati; phylum Bacillota; class Bacilli; order Caryophanales; family Staphylococcaceae; genus Staphylococcus; species Staphylococcus sp. GDY8P47P. The sequence goes on from NZ_JAFENV010000007.1 coordinate 43,939, forward strand.
CGTCATTTTTTCATCAGATAAACATAATTTATTCGGTAATAAATATTTAAGTATTCAACTTATTAGTTTTATCATTTATCTCATTTGGCAAGTGCTATTAATCATGGGATATTATAAATCGAGACAGAAAAATAATACATTTAGTAAGTTTGTCATTGTGATGATTTTATCCATTTTACCATTAGCGATTGTTAAAGTATTACAAAGCTCATGGTTAGGTGGTCAACAAATTCACTTCCATGAACATAAACTAATTGAATTTGTAGGTTTCCTAGGTATTTCATATGTAACGTTTAAAAGTATTCAGTTAATTATGGAAATACGCGATGGCTCTATAAAAGAAATTAAAGTGGGCAAGTTGTTCCAATTTATTTCTTTCTTCCCAACAGTGTCTTCAGGGCCGATTGATCGCTATAAACGTTTCGTTAAAGATGATAAAAAGGTTCCTACAGGTGAACAATATAGAGAAATGGTTGCTAAAGCGATACATATGATTATGCTTGGGTTCTTATATAAATATATACTCGCTTATTTAATCAACGTCTATGCAATTCATCCATTATTGATGGATTTGAATGGTTTTACGCATAAATGGCTGTATATGTATGCTTACAGTTTTTATTTATTCTTTGATTTCGCAGGATATAGTTTGTTTGCTGTAGCGGTAAGTTATTTATATGGTATCAATACACCACCTAACTTTAAGCAACCTTTCAAAGCGAAGAATATTAAAGATTTCTGGAACAGATGGCATATGTCATTATCATTCTGGTTTAGAGACTGTATCTATATGCGTACATTATTCTATATGTCACGTAAGAAAACATTTAAAAGTCAATTTGCGATGTCTAATTTCGCATTCTTCCTAAACTTCTTTATCATGGGTGTGTGGCATGGTTTAGAGTTATTCTATATCGTTTATGGTATTTACCACGGCCTGATGTTTATCGGTTATGGTTACTATGAACGTTGGAGAAAGAAACATCCACCACGTTGGCAAAATGGTTTTACTACAGCATTAAGTATTATCATTACATTCCATTTTGTAGCATTTGGATTTTTAATCTTTTCAGGAAAATTAATTTAAAAGGAGTCATAAATTATGGAATTTAAAGAACAAGTATTAGATTTATTAGCTGATGTGGCAGAAAATGATGTTGTAAAAGAAAACCCTGATGTTGAAATCTTTGAAGAGGGGATTATCGATTCATTCCAAACAGTAGGATTATTACTTGAAATTCAAAATAGATTAGGCATTGAAGTATCAATCATGGATTTTGATCGTGATGAGTGGGCAACTCCTAATAAAATTGTTGAAGCATTAGAAGAATTACGATGAAATTAAAACCATTTTTACCAATTATTATTAGCGGCATATTATTTCTAGCCTTTGTGTTAATGCCTGCTAGCTGGTTTACTGGATTAGTCACAAACAAGGCTGTCGCTAATAATAGAATATCTTTAACAGATCAAGTTCTTAAAGGTACGCTCATTCAAAATAAACTATTTAGTAATGATAATTATTATCCTATCTATGGGTCTAGTGAATTGAATAAGTTAGATCCATTTAACCCTGCACTTGCATTACATAATAGAAAAGACACTAAGCCCATCTTTTTAGTGGGTACGGGTGGTAATACTGATTTAATTAATGCAATTGAATTAGCTGCTCAATATGATCAACTTAAAGGGAAAAAGATGACGTTTATTATTTCGCCACAATGGTTTAGTACGCATGGTGTGAATAATCGTGATTTTGCAGCACGAACAACACCTACCCAAATTAATCAGTTATTTCAACAAAAAGATATGCCTTCAGAATTAAAGGAAAGATATGCCAAACGCTTATTACACTTTAAAAGTGCGACAAATAAAGCATTCTTGAAAGATGTTGCTAACAATCATGGCGAGGTAGATGGTCATTATGTTTCGCGCTTTAAAGAGAATCAATTACTTAAAATTGAAGCAATTAAAACATACTTCTCATTTGATAAATCACCTTTATCACATGTGAAAACGATAACTGAACCGAATGCCTCATGGAAAGAAATGCAAGATAAAGCTATAGCTTTAGGTGAGAAACGCTCATCATCTAATAACTATGGCATCCGCAATGAATATTGGAAACAATTGATGCACCAAAAGCCGATGAATCATCGTCAATATGAGTTTAAAATGAACTCTCCAGAATTTAATGATTTATCATTATTAGTAGATACGATGCATCAAGCAGGTGCAGATGTACAATATGTCATTTTACCGGTAAATGGTAAATGGTATGATCATTTAGGCATTAAACGCGCCACAAGAGAACCTGTCTATAAGAAAATACACCAAACTGTTGCAGCACATGGTGGTAAAGTGTATGACATGTCAGATAAAGACTATGAAAAATATGTACTTAGTGATGTCGTTCACGTAGGTTGGAAAGGTTGGGCGCATATGAACCAACATATCGTTCAACATATGAATGATGATAATAAAGACCAAGAAAAACATCATGATCATAACTAATAAATAAAAGCACCAATGACTAGCGTGTAAAAACGCTGTTCATTGGTGCTTTATTGTATATATAAACGATATATTAGACGTTTAGAATACTTGTTCAACTTCGATAACGCCTGGAACTTCTTCGTGTAATGCACGTTCAATACCGGCTTTTAATGTGATTGTTGAGCTTGGACACGTACCGCAAGCTCCGTGTAATTGTAATTTCACGATGCCATCTTCAACATCTACTAACGTACAGTCTCCGCCGTCACGTAATAAAAAAGGACGTAAACGCTCAATGACTTCAGCTACTTGATCAAACATTGTTGCATTCTCAGTAGGCATGAGATATGTCTCCTTTCAAGTAAATTACTTCATAAATTCATTATTTATTTATTATAATAGATAAAGAAAGAAAAATCTATAAAACAAAACGGGGGATTTGAGTATGACTAAAGTTAGCGTGGTAGTTTACGGCGCAGATGTTGTGTGTGCGAGTTGTGTCAATGCGCCAACATCATTGAATACATTTGAGTGGATTAAGCCTTTATTAGAAAGAAAGTATCCAGACATTCAATTTGAATACACATATATTGATTTTCAAAAACAAACAGAAAATTTAAGTGATCACGACCAACACTATATCGAACAACTTGAGGAAGATGAGTTGTTCTATCCATTAATTACAATGAATGATGAGTATGTAGCAGATGGATATATTCAAACGAAGCAAATTACCAATTTTGTCTATAAACATTTTGCAAATTAATAGCAATCTTTATAATAGTGAAATAGAACACGGGATTAAGTCTGAACATGCTCAGACCTAATCCCGTGTGTCATCTTAACCGTTATGATATTTATATAGCCATAAAACACCAGATTTAAGTATATGCGCAAGACGTCCGGTAACTGTACGGTCCATAATATAGGCAAATCCTTTCTTTTCACCAAGAGAACCAAGGAAACCTTGAACTTTTAATTCGGGCATTTTATCTGGTAGTGGTTCATTATTCCATTGTTTCTTGAGTACATCAGCGATTTGATCACCTTGTACTTCAGCTAATTGAGCACTTGGTGCATGCGGTAAATCAGCACAATCACCAACGATAAATACATTTCGATACGTTGGCACTTGATGATATTGATTAATAATGACACGTCCGCTTCGATTGATATCGATAGGTAAGTGTCTTACAACTTCAACAGGTTGAATACCCGCAGTCCAGACAACCAAATCAACATTTTCTGGTGATCCACTATTATAAATTTTACCAGGTTCTACTTTATCAATTAAAGAATTTGGAACGACTTTCACATTGTTTTCGCGGAACCATTTGGCAATATAGTTACTTAATTTTTCAGGGAAATTTCTTAAAATGCGTTCACCACGATCATAAAGGATAACTTCTAAATCTTCACGACTTTCACGCAGCTCACTTGCTAGCTCGATACCACTTAATCCAGCGCCAACGATGCCTACACGCGCACCACTAGGTAATTCACTAATACTATGGAATGTTTCGCGAGCTTTAGAAAGTGTTTGAATGCTATGCGTATACGCGTCAGCACCAGGCACATTATGATATTTATCTTCGCAACCTAAGCCAATGACTAATTCATCATAATCCACCTTCGTATGACCAACAGATACGATTTGAGCATCTAAATCAATATCATTAATTTCGCCATAAATCGTATTAATGCGTTCTGAATCAGGAAAATTCATGCGCACATCATTATCAGACTTAGTACCCGCTGCTAAAGCATAAAATTCTGGTTTCAAACCATGAAATGGCATACGGTCAATTAATGTTAAAGTATAATTTTCTGGTAATGCATCTGGTAGAATACGCGACATGATACGCATATTACCATAGCCGCCACCAAGTAACACTAAATTTTTCATTTGTTATACCCCTTTATAAAAAATTTGTTATTCCGAAATAAATTTTGACTTATACCCTTTGAATTAAGCAAACTTTTGTAAATAAACGATACTTTAATTTGGAAACTTTCAATTAATAAAGTTATTTATCGCCGACATTTATTGCCCCTAACAATAAAGTGTGCGATATATGTATATGTGTATTATATCTTTTTTTCAAAATGACTACAATGAAATGTATGATATGGAAAATGAAGTTAATGATTTCTAGTCGGAGAAATTCGTTGTAAATAGTAGGAAAATGATGAGCCAGGACAATGCAGTTCTAAGTAAGATTTGTTATAATAATGTAATTAAAAAATGAAGAAGAAGGTGAAGTATGTTTCCATTAGTCGAATTTTGCATTTCTAATATGGCAAAAGGCGGAGACTACGTTTACGATAAACTTGATAACGATCCCAATGTGGATGTATTAGAATATGGATGTTTAAACAACTGTGGCGTATGTTCATGTGGGTTGTATGCATTAGTAGATGGTGATACTGTTGAAGGTGATACACCTGATGAGTTATTAAGCAATATTTATAAACATATAGAAGAGAATGATTTTACTAACTTATTATAGGAGGGATAATTTATGCCAACTGTAACATTAACTGAAGCGGCAGCGTATGAAGTTAAAGATATGTTGAAGAGCAATGACATGGAAGATGGCTATTTAAAGATTAAAGTAAACGGTGGTGGTTGCACAGGCCTTACGTATGGTATGTCAGCCGAAGAACAACCTGGCGAGAATGATGAAGTACTCGAATTCTACGGTTTGAAAGTATTAGTAGATAAATATGATGTACCTGTATTAAATGGGACAACGATTGATTTCAAACAATCTTTAATGGGTGGTGGCTTCCAAATTGATAATCCAAATGCCATCGCTTCATGTGGCTGTGGTAGTTCATTCAGAACTGCTAAAGTAGCTGGAAACCCTGAAGAATGCTAGGATAAGTTCAAATCATTTGTCTCTATCATTGATTTTCGAAGACGTCATTGTATGGATAATTTGATTATTTTAATATTCATCTTGTTGTAGCTTGAAAATGAACTATAAAAGCTATAAAATTGAAGATGGATTGAACTTTGTCTTTTTTGTGAACGTAAGTTCATAAAATCGAACTGAAAATGAAAGTGTTGACTAAGACTATAAATGGGGATGAACAGTTAGGTTAAGTGCAAAGTCTTTTGATAGAATCAGATAAACATATATTAAAGTAAACTATATTGTTATGTCTGAACTTTGTTATGTTCTGAAGTTTGTAGCCTTTTTCTACATTTAAGAAAATAATAATGAAAGCTTAGGTGAATGAAATGGCACAAGATCGTAAAAAAGTACTTGTTTTAGGTGCAGGTTATGCTGGTTTACAAACAGTAACTAAATTACAAAAAGAACTTTCTGCTGAAGAAGCGGATATTACATTAATTAACAAAAATAAATATCACTATGAAGCAACTTGGTTACACGAAGCTTCAGCTGGTACATTAAACTATGAAGATTTAATTTACCCAATTGAAAGTGTAATTAAAGAAGATAAAGTTAAATTTATCAATGCAGAAGTAACTAAAATCGATCGTAACGCTAAAAAAGTAGAAACTAATCACGGTATCTATGATTACGACATTTTAGTAGTAGCATTAGGTTTCGAAAGTGAAACATTTGGCATTGATGGTATGAAAGACTATGCATTCCAAATCGAAAATGTTGAAACTGCACGTAAATTATCTCGTCATATCGAAGATAAATTTGCTAACTACGCAGTTTCTAAAGAAAAAGACGATAAAGACTTAGCTATCTTAGTTGGTGGCGCAGGCTTTACAGGTATCGAATTCTTAGGTGAATTAACTGAAAGAATTCCTGAATTATGTAATAAATATGGTGTTGATCAAAACAAAGTTAGAGTAACTTGTGTTGAAGCTGCACCAAAAATGTTACCAATGTTCTCTGACGAATTAGTTAATTATGCAGTTAGCTACTTAGAAGACCGTGGTGTTGAATTCAAAATTGCTACACCAATCGTTGCATGTAACGACAAAGGTTTCGTCGTTAAAATTAACGATCAAGAACAACAATTAGAAGCAGGTACAGCAATCTGGGCTGCTGGTGTTCGCGGTAGTAAATTAATGGAAGAATCATTCGAAGGCGTTAAACGTGGTCGTATCGTGACTAAACAAGATTTAACAATTGAAGGTCATGATGATATCTTCGTTATTGGTGATGTTTCAGCATTCATCCCAGCTGGTGAAGAACGTCCATTACCAACTACAGCACAAATTGCTATGCAACAAGGTGAACACGTTGCTAAAAGCATTAAAAATATCTTAAACGGTCAAGCACCAACAGACTTCGAATATGTTGACCGTGGTACTGTATGTTCATTAGGTGCTCATGACGGTGTAGGTATTGTTTACGGTAGAGATATTACTGGTAAAAAAGCTGCATTCATGAAAAAAGTTATCGATACACGTGCAGTATTCAAAATTGGTGGCGTAGGCTTAGCATTTAAAAAAGGTAAATTCTAAGTTATTACGTTAATATAGTCATCCTTGCGGGGGTGGGACGACGAATTTATAAAGAATTCTGTCCCACGCCCTTTTTTTATATTACATTCAATAAGGAGTGAGAGGTTATGGTTAATTTCAAAATATGTAACAATGCATCTTTACAATCAGAAGTATTGATTCTAGGTTTACCTGACCACATCAATCAACTCGGTACTATCCATTACAATAATCAGGATTTGACCCATCAAATAGATACATATCGCCATCATCATTTGGTTAGCAGCAAATTAGGTAAAGTATCTTCAACCTTATTACCATTAGCAGATACATCTAAACGACTTATTACAGTTGGATTAGGAAATTTAAAATTGCTTGATTATGCTGCATTATTGAAAGTATTTGGCCATTTGTTTCAATTTTTAAAAGAAGAACAAGTAACTGAAGCAGATGTGCTATTCGATACATTGATTTCAAAACAAGTGGAACAAAGTAAAGTTGCAGAGGTTATGGGACTTCAAAGTGAACAGTCGATTTATAGTTTTGATAATTATAAATCTGATAAGACTGCACCGTATCAATTAGAGTTAAATATTACGTCTGCCACTGAAGATTTGAATCAATATATCATTAATGGTAAGACAATCGGTCAATCTATTAACCTAGCACGTGACTTTAGCCAGATGCCGCCAAATATACTAACGCCTAATTACTTTGCTGAACAAATTACGCAACACTTTGCGCAATCATCAGTAGCAGTTGATATAAAAGATGGTAGCCAACTATTAGATGAAGGATTTGGACTTATTCACGCGGTAGGTAAAGGTTCTGAGCATCCTCCAGTTGTCATAACGATGACTTACAATGGTGGGGATAGTAATGATGCACCGATTGCATTGGTAGGTAAAGGCATTACATATGATTCAGGTGGTTATAGCATTAAATCTAAGATTGGCATGCAAACCATGAAATTTGATATGTGTGGCGCAGCAAATGTAGTTGGTATGATTGATGCTGCATCACGTTTACAACTTCCTATCAATATTGTAGGGGTTATCGCTTCCGCTGAAAATATGATTAGTAATCAAGCAATGAAACCGGATGATGTATTAACGGCATTAAGTGGTGAAACCGTTGAAATGTTAAATAGTGATGCGGAAGGACGATTGGTATTGGGAGATGCAGTATTTTATGCTAACCAATTTCAACCGAAACTTATTTTAGACTTTGCTACACTTACAGGTGCAGCTGTTGCAGCATTAGGTGAAGATAAGGCAGCTATATTTAGTTCTAATGCAGATAAAGAAATTGAGGCTATACGTCTTAGTGCTAAAGCAATGGATGAGTATGCATTTGAATTACCAATGACACAAACTGAGCAGCGACTAATACGTCAGTCAGATGTTGCAGATTTAGTTAATCATACAAATGGACACGGGAAAGCACTCTTTGCAGCGACATTTATTACACATTTTAGTGGTGCTACACCCCATATTCATTTTGACATAGCTGGTCCGGCAACAACGACTAAGGCCAGTTATAAAGGTCCAAAAGGTCCAACTGGCAGTATGATAACAACTGTATTGAATTGGCTAAGATAAGTTAAATATGAAGTAATGATTTAGTCTTTAAGAGTGGAAACAATTACTAATACGCGTTTCCACTCTTTATTTATGTCAATGATCTTATTAAATTTGAATGTAATCTTACATTGACATCGTCTTAACTACTTGGTAAGATAAAAAACATATAAAATACTTTAGTTCGGTAGAGAGATAAAGGATGTGTTGTTATGTTAAATGCAGTTGTTATTGCTGTACTATTAATGATTATTCTATGTTTATGTAGATTGAATGTAGTGATAAGTTTATTTATTAGTGCACTCGTAGGCGGTCTCATTTCTGGTATGAGTATTGAAAAGGTCATTAGCGTATTTGGTAAAAATATTGTAGATGGTTCTGAGGTAGCATTAAGTTATGCATTACTTGGTGGGTTTGCTGCCTTAATCTCTTATAGTGGTATTACAGATTATCTTGTAACTAAGATTATTCGTGCAATTCACTCTGAGAATAGTAGACTTTCAAGAATCAAAGTAAAAGTTATTATTATCGTAGCATTGCTTGCGATGAGTATAATGAGTCAGAACCTCATTCCAGTTCACATTGCTTTTATTCCAATTGTTATTCCGCCATTGTTAAGTTTATTTAATGATTTGAAGATTGATAGACGACTTATTGGATTAGTCATCGGATTTGGTTTATGTTGGCCTTATGTATTATTACCTTATGGCTTTGGTCAAATTTTCCATCAAATCATTCAAAGTGGTTTCCAAAAAGCACATCATCCTATCGAATTTAATATGATTTGGAAAGCTATGTTAATTCCTTCACTTGGTTATATCGTTGGATTAATCTTAGGTATGATTTATTATCGTAAACCACGTGAATATAAAACTGAAACGTATGTAGAAGATGAAAATGCGACAACAGAAATTAAACCATACGTACTCGTCGTTACTATCGTTGCTATCTTAGCTACGTTCTTAGTACAAACATTTACAGATTCAATGATTTTTGGCGCATTAGCGGGTGTTCTTGTATTCTTTGTTTCAGGAGTTTATAAATGGAAAGAATTAGACAGCCAATTTGTTGAAGGGATTAAAATTATGTCATTTATTGGTGTCGTTATTCTTTCAGCGAATGGGTTCGCTGGTGTGATGAATGCGACTGGTGATATCGAAAAATTAGTATCAAGCTTGACTGATATTTCTAGTGGCCATAAATTAATAAGTATTATTATTATGTATATCATTGGCTTAATTGTAACTTTAGGAATTGGATCATCATTCGCAACGATTCCTATTATTGCCACTTTATTTATTCCGCTCGGCGCTTCGTTAGGTTTAAATACGATGGCTTTAATCGCCTTAGTTGGTACGGCAAGTGCGTTAGGTGATTCAGGTTCACCTGCGAGTGATTCTACACTAGGACCAACAGCTGGTTTAGATGTGGATGGACAACATGATCACATACGTGATACATGTATACCTAACTTCTTGTTCTATAATATACCTTTAATGATATTTGGCACGATTGCAGCTATGATATTATAAGTGTATATGAGGTGAAATAAGAAATGACGAACTTATTAGAAACGTTTGAAATGAAGATAGAAGAAGTGTCAGAAGGTAGCGTAGTTATCTCTATGCCAGTGACGGATAAAGTTAAACAACCATTTGGTTACTTGCATGGCGGTGCCTCAATTGCTTTAGGTGAAACAGCGTGTTCATTAGGTGCTGCTCATTTAGTAGATACTGAGTCATTTATACCGCTGGGGCTGGAAATGAATGCGAATCATATTCATTCAGTTAAAGAAGGTCGTGTGATTGCTACAGCAACAATTATCCAACAGGGAAGTACGACTCAAGTGTGGAATGTAGAAATAAACAGTGAACAAGGACAGTTGATTAGCATTATGAGAGGAACGATTGGCATTAAACCATTAAAGCAATAAACGCACATATTCTACTTAAGTTCAATTAAGTATCGTTTGAAATACTTTTATTATAAAAGCTTTAGACTAAGTAAAGAACGCAGGCGTAGGACGATGAATTCATGATGAATTCTGTTCTACGTCTGCGTTTTTGTTGGGGATGGGACGACAAATTTAAAAAATTTTCCCAATCCCTAGTGTTGGTATGTTAATACTGACGTCTAATTAAATTATGCATGTTTTTGGATATGTTGATCTGATAAACGTTGATAGGCTTGTTTAATTCTTTGAGCTGCTTCACGTCCACCCATAATATTTCTAGCAAATGGCCCTAGCTCTAAATCAGCTAAACCGCCAGATACGAATAACTGTGGCAACCATTCTAATTCAGTGCTAATGGAAGGGAAACCACAATGTGTTAGTGGTGCATGTTCATTCGTAATTAATGATTGAATCATAGGTTGCTGTAATAGTGTAGATTTAAAACCAGTTGCTAATAAAATAAAATCATAGGGCTCAGTTGAATGTTGTGTGTGAATATGATGTTGATCAACTGATTCAATTGTATCTTTATGAATGATAAGACGTCCAGACTGTACATGTTTCTTTAATCGTAAATAGAGTTCTCTCGGCATTGATCCTTTGTGTCGTTCTTGTTGTATGATAGACATTCGTTCTATAGAAGAATCAATATTTAAAAAACGACTCATATTTTTAGGGCCAAGCCACCCTGGATCAGCATCAAAATGTTGTATGTCAATATCTTTATTCATCCACAAATGAACTACTTTATCGTGGGATTGATTGATCAGTTTCAAAGTTAAATGTGCAGCAGAAATACCACTACCAACAACGTGAGAACTGTGTTCATACATACTTGAATTAAAAGACGTATCAAAAATATGGCATGCATTATCAACGTGTTGATAAATATCAGGAATATAAGGTTGATGCGTACATCCATTTGCTAATATCACACAATCTGAATGAATAACTTGGTTATGATTTAATTGAATTTGCCATTGTTCATCATTTCTTGATAAAGATTTCACGTATCCTTGAATATGACTTTCATTTAAATCGTAGTGATGTACTTGCTCATGAACATGATGCATAAACATATCAGTTTGTGGACGTTGATATTGACCATATGTAGCATGAGTATATTGTTGCATTTTAGCAAATTGCTTTAAATGAAATGGGTTAGGGTGAATATGATGTACAATAGGAGAGCGTAAATAGGGCATACTGATACGATGTGAAAAATCATTAAATTGTTCACAGAGTGATGAATAAGGATCGATAATACTTAAATCATCTTGCGATAATCCTAAAGCTCTAAGTTGAATTGCAATCGTTGTACCTTGTATGCCACCACCGATAATTGTCCAATGCATAGTAACACTTCTTTCTTCTTGAAACGTAATAATTACGATTTATGATAGCATAATTAGTCTAATTAGACAATAAAAAGCGAGTACAAGATAGCAATCACTTTGAATTCTATCTCGCACCCGCGTTTATGATTAGAAGTAAACCAAGTCTTTGTTTTGTTAGGACCTTGAGTTATATCTTTTTATTTTTAAATTCATTTTTAAGTTCATCAATTTTTGTATCTTTAGTGTAAGGTGTTTTATTATTATAGGCTGCTCTCATAATTAAGTGACTTGAGAGTGGGCCGGTTACAAGGATAAAAAGAATACCAAAAATCAATTGCATATTAATATATCCGTCAGTAGCAATAAAGTATAAGAATGTACCAAACAGAAGGAAAATAGCACCTAAAGTTGCCGATTTACCAGCAGCATGGCCTCGTGAATAAATATCTTTCAATCTTATAATGCCTATAGCTGTAACAGCACTAATAATTGCTCCTAAAATAACAAAGATAACTGCCAAACTAGTGACGATGTTCGTTATCACGTTCAATCACCTTACCTTTATCCATATATTTTGAGAAGACTGCTGTACCTAGAAAGGCCAAGATACCAATTAACAAAATGGCAACGAGTAGATATTCCGCTCCCATAAAAATACTATATAGCGCAATACATGCCATTAACTGTAAACCAATTGCATCAAGTGCTAAAATTCTATCAGCTAATGTAGGACCTTTAATAATACGCGTAAACATCGCTAACATTGATAGGGCAACAATAATTAAAGCAATCATCATAATGATTTTTACCATTAGTCTTCGCCCACCTCTCTAACTACTTTCTCTAATGAAGATTTTATACCTTCAATTTCTTCTTCTTTTGTACTGAAATCTATAGAGTGAATGTATATTTTTCTTCTATCATCACTAATACCTAATACGACTGTTCCTGGTGTCAAAGTAATTAGATTAGATAATAATACGATTTGCCAATCTGTTTTTAAATCAGTGTGATATACAAAGAAACCTGGTTCATTTTTAAGTTTAGGTTGTAGAACAATCTTTAATACATCAATATTGGCTTTTAATAATTCTATGAAAAATACAACTGCCAGTTTTAAAATCTTATAAACTTTAATTAAATAAAATCTTCCTGGTAATATTCTACTAAATAAATATACCAATCCTAGTCCTAGTATGAATCCAAGTAAGAGGTTATTTAATGTATAGCTACCACTTAGGAAAATCCAAATAAAAGCTAAGATGAAGTTTAAAATAATTTGAATCGCCATTATGATCTACCTCCTAAGACACTCTTGATATAGACGCTAGGATCATAAAATGATTGAGCTGCCTCAGATATTATTGGATATAATAGATCAGCAGATAATCCAAATACAACGGTAATGATGACAGCTATAATAGAAATTGTAGTTGCTTGTTTAACATTAACGTTTTGCGTAACTTCATATCCTTTTGGTTCTCCGAAAAAGCCTTTCAAGAAAATGTGAATAACAGAATAGAGTACTACTAAACTTGAAAGTAATACAATAAGGCCACTGACATAAAAGCCTTTTTCAAAGGTTGCTTGTACGATGTAATATTTACCATAAAAACCACTTAATGGCGGTATACCAGCTAAACTTAGTGCTGCGATGAAGAAAGTCCATCCAAGCACCGGATAGTGTTTGATAAGACCACCAAAGTCTTTAAGACTGGTTGATTTCGTAATTTGATACATCACACCGATAAGTAAGAATAGGGCAGTTTTAACTAACATATCATGGATTGTATAGTAAATAGCACCTATAATACCCGCTTCATTCATCATGGCTACACCAACTAAGATAACGCCTACAGCAATCATGATGTTATAAATAATAATCTTTTTAGTGTCATCATAGGCGATGGCACCTACCGAACCAAATATGATCGTTAATAAGGCTAAGAATAAAATCGTATAATGTGAAAAACTCATTGTATCGTGGAAGAACAAGCTCAATGTTCTTAAAATCGCATATACACCAACTTTTGTTAATAAAGCACCGAAAAATGCAATGATTGCAAATGGTGGCGCATAGTATGAACCCGGCAACCATACATACATAGGGAAGGCACCAGCTTTAGTTGCAAACACGAAAATAAATAAAATAAAGACAATACTTAAGAGCCCACCGTGAGTGTTAGACAATGTAGATAACTTCTCACTAATATCCGCCATATTTAACGTACCAACGATAGAATATAAAATTGCAACCGCCATCACAAAGAATGTTGAAGTAACAATATTGACCAATAAATATTTAACTGTTTCACGCAATTGGATTCGCGTACCACCAAGTACGAGTAGTGCGTACGATGACATTAAGAAAACTTCAAAGAATACAAATAAGTTAAAAATGTCACCAGTTGTAAATGCGCCGATAATACCGACTAACATAAATGTGATAGAGAAATGGAAGTAATAACGTTCTCTATCGATGCCTGCAGTTGTAAACGAAAAGGCAGTAATTAAAACAGTAATAATAATACTAGTCACAATTAACATTGCACTGAAACTATCTAGTAAAAAGATAATGCCATAAGGTGCAGGCCAAGAACCTAATTCTACTTTTAGTGGTCCGTGAACATAAACATTATATAAATTTATAATCGCAACGATTAATGTAAGCAACAAACCGATTATCGTGACATATCGTTTTGCACGATAACGTTGTCCTAAAAAGACCAATATAATTGCTGTAAAAATAGGTACGACTAATGAAAGGACGACTAAATTATTTTCAATCATCATCTAACACTCCTTTCATTCTTTCTACGTTGTCTGTACCTAACTCTTTATATGTTCTAAATGCTAACACTAAGAAAAAGGCAGTTGTCGCAAACGCGATAACGATTGCCGTAAGTATTAATGCATGGGGGATAGGATCAACATATTGACTAATCGCCTTTTCATAGATGGGCATTTCGCCATGTTTTAATCCACCCATTGTAATTAAAAATAAATTGGAAGCATGTGTAATTAATGTTGTCCCCATAACAATACGTATCAAACTTTTAGATAAAACGAGATAGACACTAATTGAAGTGAGGATGCCACATACAAATATCATGATTATTTCCACTATTCGCTCTCTCCAATCGTTATAATAATTGTCATGATCGTTCCAACTACTGCACATAGCACGCCAAAATCAAAGAACATAGGCGTGTTCATATGCACAGGTTGAAGTAGGGGCAACGGTATATTAAATTCTGTGTGCGTGAAAAAGTTTTGACCATAGAACCAACTCGCTAATGGTGTGCCAACACAAAATAATAAGCCAATACCAATTAGAATTTTAAAATCCCATGGAAATACTTTTTGCATCGTCTTAATATCAAATGCAATTGCAATGATTGTTAGTGCACATGATAATAATAAGCCACCTACGAAACCGCCACCTGGTGTGTAATGTCCTGCGAAGAATAATGTGACACCAAATAAGGCGATTAGAAAAGCGATAATAACAGCAGCATATTGAAACATTAAATTATTGTTCTGTCTGTTCATCACGTTTCACCTCACTTGATTGATGTTTACGACGCAATTTAATCATTGTATATACACCTAAACCGGCAATACCTAATACAGATGATTCAAATAATGTATCCATACCACGGAAGTCAACAAGGATGACATTTACCATATTCTTACCATGTGCTAAATCGTAAACATGTGCTTTATAGTATTCTCCGATAGACGTAAAATGTCTGTTGCCATATGCAATTAAGCCTAAGATGATAACTACTAGACCCACACCTATAGAGATAAGTGCATTCGTTAATTTAAATGATCGCGTTTCATTATAGCGATTTAAATTCGGTAAATGATAGAAACATAACAAGAATAGCGCTGTTGAAATAGATTCTACAACGAATTGTGTTAATGCAAGGTCTGGTGCTTTGAAAAATACAAATAGCACGGATACTGAATATCCGACGACACCGAGCATAATAACGCTAAATAAACGAGATTTCGCTATGACAACCATAAATGCTGCGATGACTAATAATATTAAAATCGCAATTTCATAAATATGAATGTTATTAATATCTTTAAAATTAAAATCAAACGGAATGTTTAATAATGTCACAATCGTAACGACGATAAGCATGCCGAATATTATGACTAAACTATCTCTAACATAACCATTTACATAACTATTCGTCATGTTCGCTGAATAATTAGGTAAATATTTTCCAGTTGAATCATACCAATGATTCAATGTAAGACGTGTTGGTTGTGCGTGCAATAATCGAATCCAATAACTAAATGTGAGTAGTAATAGAATACCGATTACCCAAATTATTAATGTTGAAATAAATGCAGGTGTAATGCCATGGAATAAATGGAATTCTGCATTCACATTATGCATGCCACTTATTGCAGTTGTAGCTGGTTCAACAATAGATTGTGTTATCAATCCAGGGAACAAGCCAAAGACAATAACGAGCACAGCTAAAATGATTGGAGATAGTAACATTAGCAATGAAGCTTCGTGTGCTTTTTTTGGCAAGGCATTCGGCTGATGTTTACCAAAGAATATATACGTAATAAATTTGATTGAATAAACGAAAGTGAAAATACTTCCCACTATAGCTAAAATAGGGAAAATAATACCTAACGTATTTAAGCTAAACAGATTAGCATGAGAAATCTCAATCATGGCTTCAAGGAACTTCTCTTTAGAAAGGAAGCCATTGAATGGTGGAATACCAGCCATACTCAAAGCTGTAATAACAGTTATGGTGAATGAGATAGGCATAATCGTTAGTAAGCCACCAAGTTTTTTAACATCTCTTGTACCTGTAACATGATCAACAGCGCCTGTAATCATAAATAGCGCACCTTTAAAAGTAGCATGATTGACTAAGTGAAATACTGCTGCAGTAAAGCCAGCGATATACAATTGACTCTGACTTCCCTCGAAGTGATAACTTACGGCACCAATACCTAACATTGACATAATCATGCCAAGTTGAGACACAGTTGAAAAGGCAAGAATACCTTTTAAATCGTGTTGTTTAGTTGCATTTAAAGATGCCCAGAATAGTGTGATTAAACCGACTAATGTAATAGTCCAAATCCACCCTTGAGAAATTGCAAAGAGTGGTGTCACACGCGCTACTAGGTACAAGCCAGCCTTAACCATCGTAGCTGAGTGTAAGTATGCACTCACTGGGGTAGGTGCTTCCATTGCGTCTGGTAACCAAATATAAAATGGTACCTGCGCTGATTTTGTGAATGCACCTAACATAATGAGTACCATTGCTAAAGTGAATAAAGGACTATGTTGAATCACTGAAGCATTAGCAATGAGTTCATGTAAGCTAAGTGAATCGCCAGCTAGAGAAATTAAAATGAATCCCCCTAATAAACTTAAACCACCAAACACTGTAATGATTAAAGATTTCTGTGCACCATAAATTGATGCGCGTTTTTCTCTCCAGAATGAAATAAGTAAAAAACTTGAAAAAGACGTTAATTCCCAAAATAAATATAAAATGATTAAATTGTCTGAAAGGACAACGCCTAACATTGCACCCATAAAAAGTAATAAATAACAATAAAAGTTACCAAGTTGTTCAGACTTACTTAAATAGCCGACAGAGTATAAGACGACTAATGAGCCGATACCTGTGATAAGTAAACTAAATAAAATACTTAAGCCATCAAGGTATAAATCAAAATTCATACCTATATGAGGCATCCAGTTTAATGTTTTTATTACTGTATTACCTGACTGAGTAGTCGCAATATGAGATAAGAAATAAATAAATAAGACAACAGGAATAGGTAATACAAACCAACCTAAATGAATCTTTTTATAGAATCGATAAAGAATTGGAATAAGGAGTGCAAATATTAACGGTAGAATGACCGCAATATGTAACAAACTCACTATGTTATCCTCCTTAAAAAATATTTATGAAATATATTATACATGAATCATATTGTTCTGAAAAACGACGATAACGCTTACGGGTAGCGATTTTTCGGAACTTGTTAAATAAGAAGAAACACGTTCAAATTTCCTATAAAAATTTTTGTTTATATTGAATTGAGTAGTCATTTTTTAGATTTTCAAGATTAGTTAATGCTAATTTTGCAAATTCTGTATCCTGTTGTTTTAAATCATTTTCCATTTTTGTAATGGCTTGTTGCAATGACGCTTCATAAGGCATTGCTTCTACATTGAATTCACGTAATTGTGAACGTGTTGCATAACGTTTCTCATAATGACTTAAAGCACGTCTTTCATGGAAAAAGACACCTTCCGTTTGACCTGGGTTATGTAAATCACCTTGTTTTGGATGTTTAATCACCTGTTCGACTTGGACGAGAACTTGATCATCATTCTCCTCTTTAATTGTGACACCATAAGCACCCGTCTTATGTGAGAATCGATATAACATGCTATATTACTTCCTTTCAAATGTGTTAAGATGTATCTATATCATCATAACATGAATGGAGAATTGAAATGACTAACTATCCACAACTTAACAAAGAAATACAAGATAATGAAATTAAAGTAGTTATGCATACAAATAAAGGCGATATGACATTTAAACTGTTCCCAGATATCGCATCGAAAACAGTTGAAAATTTTGTGACACATGCGAAAAATGGTTACTACAATGGTATTACTTTCCACCGTGTCATTAATGACTTTATGATCCAAGGGGGCGACCCAACAGCGACTGGTATGGGTGGTGAAAGTATTTATGGTGGCTCATTCGAGGATGAGTTCTCATTAGAAGCTTTCAACTTATACGGTGCACTTTCAATGGCAAATGCAGGACCAAACACAAATGGTTCACAATTCTTTGTCGTACAAATGAAAGAAGTACCTGAATCTATGGTGAATCAATTAGTAGATGGTGGTTGGCCTGAACCAATTGCTAAAGCTTATGCTGAAAATGGTGGTACACCTTGGTTAGACCAAAAACACACAGTATTTGGCCAACTTATCGAAGGTGAAGCAACATTAGAAGATATTGCAAATACGAAAGTAGGGGCACAAGATAAACCTGTACATGATGTAGTCATTGAATCTATTGATGTAGAAGATAAATAATCAGTGGCTATAAAATAAAAGTTCTGTCTAGCGAGTCGGCGGTTGATGTCGATTCGCTTTTTTATGAGATGCGTATTTGAATCTAATGTCAACGGCGCAACATAAGTTAGCAATTGTCACAGGATGCATTTAAATGCGAACGTTTAAGTCATAATCGTCAGCAGGCGTATAATATTATTGAAAAAATGTGGATTTTTATTGGTTTATAGTTAGTCCAAGTTTGTTATTTATGCTATTATAATTATGTTAAGTAAATCGAAGTAAGGGGTTATCAAGTTGAATAATCACTATAAAGCAGGTCAGCATATTAAAGTGCGTGTGACTGGCATTCAACCGTATGGCGCTTTTGTTGAGACCCCTGACCATACTGAAGGACTTATCCATATTTCAGAAATTATGGATGATTATGTCCACAATTTAAAAAAATTTCTATCAGAAGGACAAATCGTTAAAGCAAAAATTTTATCAATTGATGATGAAGGAAAACTCAATTTGTCTCTTAAAGATAATGATTACTTTAAGAATTATGAACGAAAAAAAGAAAAGCAGTCAGTATTAGATGAAATTAAAGAAACAGAAAAGTATGGGTTTCAAACGCTTGAAGAACGCCTACCGGTCTGGATTAAACAGTCTAAACGTGCGATTCGTAATAATTGATTGACTGTTAACACGCTCAGCTAACGTTATATGTTACATATAACGCTAGCTTTTTTAGTATCTTCATTTATAAGTGTGATGACTCGTTTCTATGTAAGACGCTAAGTAAATGTATGCATGCACATGCAAGCAAAATATTGGTGGAAGATGATTTCTTCGTGCTATAGTCTAGTCATAATAAAAATGGAAAGGACTTACTTATGAATAATAAATACGAAAAATTATTTGAAACAGTCACATTACCTAACGGGGTTGAATTGAGAAATCGCTTTGTTTTAGCACCATTAACGCATATTTCATCTAATGATGACGGTACGATTTCAGATGTTGAAATACCATATATTGAAAAGCGTTCTAAAGATGTAGGTTTAGCAATCAATGCTGCAAGTAATGTTAACGATATCGGTAAAGCTTTTCCGGGACAACCTTCTGTTGCACGTGATTCAGATATAGAAGGACTCAAACGTTTAGCGCACGCAATGAAGAAAAATGGCGCTAAAGCATTAGTTCAAATCCACCATGGCGGTGCCCAAGCTTTACCTAATTTAACACCAAATGGAGATGTGGTTGCGCCGAGTCCAGTCACATTAAAAAGCTTCGGACAAACAGAAGAACATGCCGCTAGAGAAATCACACCAGAAGAAATTGAACAAACTATCAAAGATTTTGGTGAAGCTACACGACGTGTCATTGAAGCTGGCTTTGACGGTGTAGAGATTCACGGTGCCAATCACTATTTAATCCATCAATTTGTATCTCCATATTATAATAGAAGAAATGATGAATGGTCTGACCACATGAAATTTCCAACTGCTGTTATAGATGAGGTATTAAATGCCAAGGAACAATATGCAAATGATGATTTCATCGTCGGTTATCGCCTTTCTCCTGAAGAAGCAGAATCACCAGGTATTACTATGGAAATTACAGAACAACTAATCCATACAATTACTGAAAAATCCATTGATTATGTTCATATTTCTTTAGGCGATATTCATTCAAAAACAAGAGAAGGTAAGTATGCTGGACAAGAACGATTGAAATTAATCCATCAATGGGTTAATGGTCGTATGCCTGTCATTGGTGTAGGTTCAGTATTTACAGCTGATGATGCATTAGATGCGATTGAGTCAACAGAAGTTGAACTTGTAGCGCTAGGTCGTGAAATACTATTAGATTATAATTTCATCAGCAAAATTCAAGAAGGTAAAGAAGATCAAGTTTTATCAGAATTTGACCCAAATCGCGAAGATAAACATGGGTTAACACCTAATTTATGGAATCAATTTAACGAAGGCTTTTATCCTTTACCTCGTAAAGATAAATAAGCATGAACGATTGGTTCGTCTTTATAAAGAAATGTTGACTTAGCATTATATTGTAATGGTGCGCGTGCATGATATGTTAAGTCATGTGTCGTTATTCAATTTAATGATATGACAAGCTGAAACAGGTTATGGCAATGACATTTGCTTTAACCTGTTTTTTTAATATGACAAATATTGAAGTATTTTATTTATCGGAAAATTTTTAATATTTTGCTTGTAAATTTATTGGGAGATATGTCATTATATCTGTAAGGGCTTTCATTTAGATTCAAAGGGCATATATGATGTAATATTTAATCATTTCATGCTCTTATTAATTTTGCACATATCCTCAATGTATATAGCATCGAAAGCCGCAAACGTATGGCCATTAGTTTTAATATAAATTAAGCAAAGGGGAGATATTATGACTAAGTCAGAACAAATTATTGAATTAACAAACCACTATGGAGCACAAAACTATGTACCACTACCAATCGTTGTAGCAGAGGCGGAAGGTATTTGGGTAACTGATCCAGAAGGTAATAAATACATGGATATGCTTTCAGCTTATTCAGCTGTAAACCAAGGTCACCGTCATCCTAAAATTATTCAAGCACTTAAAGATCAAGCTGATAAAGTTACTTTAGTTTCTCGAGCGTTTCACAGTGATAATTTAGGTGAATGGTATGAAAAAGTATGTAAATTAGCTGGCAAAGATAAAGCATTACCAATGAATACAGGCGCAGAAGCAGTTGAAACTGCATTAAAAGCTGCACGTCGTTGGGCATATGATGTTAAAGGTCTTGAACCAGATAAAGCTGAAATTATTGCGTTCAACGGTAATTTCCACGGTCGTACGATGGCACCTGTGTCTTTATCATCAGAAGCTGAATACCAACGTGGATATGGTCCGTTATTAGATGGTTTCCGTAAGGTGGATTTCGGTGACGTTGATAAATTAAAAGAAGCAATTAATGAAAATACAGCTGCTATTTTAGTCGAACCAATTCAAGGTGAAGCGGGTATTAATATTCCACCTGAAGGTTATTTGAAAGCTATCAGAGAATTATGTGACGAACATAACATTCTATTTATTGCCGATGAAATTCAAGCTGGTTTAGGACGTTCTGGTAAACTATTTGCGACTGATTGGGATAATGTTAAACCAGATGTTTATATTTTAGGTAAAGCACTTGGCGGTGGTGTATTACCAATTTCAGTAGTGTTAGCTGACAATGAAGTATTAGACGTCTTTACACCTGGCTCACACGGTTCTACGTTTGGTGGTAATCCATTAGCTTGTGCGACTTCAATTGCTGCATTAGATGTTATTTTAGATGAAGATTTACCTGGTCGTTCAAATGAATTAGGGGAGTACTTTAAATCTGAATTACAAAAAATTAATCACCCAGCTATTAAAGAAGTACGTGGTCGTGGCCTCTTTATTGGAGTTGAATTACATGAAAGTGCTAGACCATTCTGTGAGGCATTAAAAGAAAAAGGCCTATTATGTAAAGAAACACATGATACGGTGATTCGTTTTGCACCTCCTTTAGTTATTTCTAAGGAAGAATTAGACGATGCATTAGACAGAATTAGAAGCGTATTTAACTAAGTTCAAAAAGTTGTAACATTCATTTTGAAAACCCTTTAAAAAGCAAAGACATGTGTTACAATATGTATGAAAGCGAAATCATTTGTTAAAAAGAGGCGAAAGTGATCATGACTGAGAATAATAATTTAGTGACTTCTACACAAAGTATCATTAAAGAAGCTTTACACAAATTGGGATTTGACGATGGTATGTATGATTTAATCAAAGAACCATTAAGATTCTTACAAGTTCGTATCCCAGTACGCATGGATGACGGTACGGTTAAGACATTTACAGGTTATCGTGCACAACACAACGATGCTGTCGGTCCAACTAAAGGTGGGGTACGTTTCCACCCTGAAGTTGATGAAGAAGAAGTTAAAGCATTATCTATGTGGATGACTTTAAAATGCGGTATCGTCAACCTACCATATGGTGGTGGTAAAGGTGGTATCGTATGTGACCCACGTCAAATGAGTATTCATGAAGTTGAACGTTTATCACGTGGATATGTACGTGCAATTTCTCAATTCGTTGGTCCTACTAAAGATATTCCAGCACCAGACGTATTTACGAACTCTCAAATAATGGCTTGGATGATGGATGAATACAGTGCATTAGATAAATTTAACTCACCAGGTTTCATCACAGGTAAACCTATTGTCTTAGGTGGTTCACAAGGACGCGACCGTTCTACTGCATTAGGTGTAGTTATCGCAATTGAACAAGCAGCTAAACGTCGTGGTAAAGAAATTAAAGGTTCTCGCGTAGTTATTCAAGGATTTGGTAACGCAGGTAGCTTCTTAGCTAAATTCTTATATGACATGGGTGCGAAAGTTGTAGGTATCTCTGATGCTTATGGTGCATTACATGATCCTGAAGGTTTAGATATCGACTATTTATTAGACCGCCGTGATAGCTTCGGTACAGTTACAAACTTATTCGATAATACAATTTCTAACAAAGAATTATTCGAATTAGACTGTGACATCTTAGTACCAGCTGCTATTTCTAACCAAATTACTGAAGATAACGCGCATGATATTAAAGCGGATATTGTTGTTGAAGCTGCAAATGGACCTACGACACCTGAAGCAACGCGCATTTTAACTGAACGCGGTGTGTTATTAGTACCAGACGTATTAGCAAGTGCTGGTGGTGTAACAGTATCTTACTTCGAATGGGTACAAAATAACCAAGGTTATTATTGGTCAGAAGAAGAAGTAAACGATAAATTACGTGAAAAATTAGTAGATGCTTTTGATACGATTTATGAATTAGCTCAGAATAGAAAAATCGATATGAGACTTGCGGCTTATATTGTCGGTATTAAACGTACTGCTGAAGCAGCACGCTATCGTGGTTGGGCTTAAGCCATAATATCAATATAATTAGGCTCTATAATCAATTGGACTGATGACAAAATTCATCAGTCCAATTTTTATGTTTTGAATACAAAAATAGCGCAATTACCTCTATAATTATTAGTTACCACAACAAATAAAAAAGAAAGGTAATGCGCCTATATGTAAGTCTATATTAAATACATTAAAAATTAAAGATAAAAACCTATATTTTTCAGATTCGTAGATGTGGTAGCGGATCGTAAGTTAAAATCGCTAAAGGATCATTTTTATCGCTATTCTTTGAAACTAAGATAAAATGTCAAAACAGTAACGATTGATATGTATGAACCATATATGTCGCTAATCAAGCAATTATTTCCTAATGCGAAGGTTATTATTGATCGTTTTCATATTGTTCAATCTTTAAATCGAGCGTTAAATATGTCTAGAGTTCATATAATGAATGGTTGTAGAACCTCAAATAGACCGCTTGATAATAAATATAAAAGTTATTGGAAACTACTTCTTAAACCTTTTGAAACACTAGGGGTATTTAATTATCGTAAAGTCCATTTATTTAAAGAGTGGAAAACAGAAAAAGGCATTATGAATTACTTATTAGGTGTAGATGTAGAATTATTTAATACATATCACTACGTTCATGAGTTAAGACGATTATTAAAAGAAAATCAAATAGAAAAATTTAATCATACACTCTTTTCAATTCATCTTTCAGATGTGTGCCCTAAGCTACGCCCAGTCATTAGAACTTTAAGACGATTAACAGCTTTCATTGAAAATACTATGACATATTCTAACCTGACCAACGGTCCGTTAGAAGGAGTTAACAATAAAATCAAACTCATTAAAAGGGTATCTTTTGGTTATAGAAACTATGATAATTTGCGTAATAGAATTATTATAACTTCGCGACTATTTGCCTCAACAACAAAAAAAGAGATTAAACAACCTAAGGTTGCTTAATCTCAATATTAGGACTCATCAGTCTGATTTGACGAAGAGCCTTTTTAGTTTAAATAATGATTTCTATCTTCGAGTACCATAACCCTCTTTTAAATCATGCCAACCATTTGAAATGGCATTACCAATATCAGTGATTTCGCCAGTAATTTCACCAACAATCCCTTTACCACCATTGATATCTTTTAATTCTTTTTCATTTAGTGTTTTCATGGAATAGTCCTCCTTTAAATTATTTTCCTTCGAATTTATTAACTAAATTACCAATACCTTGTCCTATATTGCACATTATTCCATCTTCTTCAAAATTACCAGAACAACCAGTTTCACGACCACCATTGATATCTTTTAATTCTTTTTCATTTAGTGTTTCCATTGAAATAGTCCTCCTTTAAATAATTTCATCTTACATTTTATAAATTAACATCGGAATGTAAAGAGAATGTAAATATACAATTAAATGAGCTTTTTTTTGAATTTATTTTTTTATCATCGAAATATTTTTAATAAATATCGTATATTAATATAAAATTAGTCTATTTTCATTTGAAGTTGCCATAAATTTTTATATATACCGTTTAAATGAACTAACTCATCATGTGTACCATTCTCAGCAACTTGACCCTCATTTAAAACATAGATATTATCAGCATTTTTTATAGTGCTTAACTTATGTGAAATAATGATTACGGTTTTACCACGTTGAGTTAGTAAGTCGGTATGCTCCATAATTTTGTTTTCAGTTAAACTATCTAAAGCACTTGTAGCTTCATCAAAAATGTATATATCAGGATCTTTTAAAAATGTACGTGCCAAAGATAAGCGTTGAGATTGTCCACCTGATAAATTAGCGCCTTCTTTTTCTAACATAGTATTAAACTGATCTGGGAATTTCTGTATGAAATCTAGGGATTCTGCTAACTGACAAGCCTTAACGATATCTTCGTCACTTTTGTATTTATTGCTACCATGTAAAAGATTATTTTTAATTGTATCAGCAAAAAGGAATGTGTTTTGTGAAACATAGCCTATATTCTTACGTAAGTCGGATAGATCAATATTATCAATACTATAGTTATCAATCATAATATTACCTTCTGAAGCAGTGTAATAGCGATTGAGTAACTTACCTATAGTTGATTTACCACTACCACTTTCACCAACAATAGCAACCTTTTGCCCCTTTTTTATATTTAAATTAATATCTTTTAATACCACACTTCGAAAGCCATACTGAAAGTCTAAATTTTCAATGCGAATGTTGTTTTTAAAAGTATAAGGTTGTTTAGAAGTATATAATTCATTTTCGGTTTCTAAATCAATTATTTCAGCAATACGGCGTGCTGCAACAAATGAAGATTGCAGTGTCGGTTGAATATTTATTAGACGTTCAATGGGATCAAGGTAATAAATAGTTAAGGCATTAAAAGCTAATAAACTACCTAACGTCATACTATCCGTCATGACTAAGTAACTACCAAGCCATAATATAACAAGACTGATAGTTAATTTTAAAAAGTTGTTAACCGTTAATTGTATATTAGAAAATCTACCCAGTTTTAATAAGTTTTCAATAATACCGTTAAATTTAGTAGTACCCATGTAGAAACGATCGTCTTCAGATTGATAACTTTTAATAGTATTACTACCATCAAAAGATTCTATTAAATATGAACTCAATTCAGCATCCTTTTCAGCCACCTTTTGATTATATTTTTCAAAAGGTTTACGTAAAGTGTAACTACAAATAATAAAACAAGGTATAAAAATAATTGTTATCAGTAGTAACAAAGGACTTTGCATATAAAGTAATATAGCACCGATAATAATCATGAAAGTATCAACTAACAACGTTACCGTTGAAGATGATAAAGCTTCACGAATTTTAGATGTATCCATGAAACGTTGTAAGATTTCGCCAGATTTACGTGTATCAAAAAAGTTCATCGGAAGATGTAAAACATGATAAAAATAATCTTTCATTAAATTAACATCGATTTTCAAACTTAAATGTAAAATAAGTTGAAACCTTAAATAATTAATGAATGCATTGATTATGTATAAAAGTAAAATACCTAAGCTAATAATATGTAAATTTGTAAGAACATTGGATGGAATAATATGATCAGTTAATAATTTAAAATATAGAGCCCCGACAATACCAACAACATTAATAAATAATGAGATAAAAGCAATAAATAACAACTTCCCATAATTATTTTTAAATATATCAATGAAAATATTAAGATACGAGGGTGATTCATTGTCAGTAGTAAAATCATCTGTTTTATCAATTAATACAGCAATATTAGTCCAATATTTTCCAAATTCAGTACTTGATAACTTATATTTACCTTTAGCAGGATCGACAACATAAAGCGTGTTATTTTTTATTTTTTCAATAATGATATAGTGGTCATAACCTTGTTGATTAATAATATGTACCATAACTGGTAATTGTGCTTGTTTTAAATCATCAAAGGAATCAGCTTTTACACCAGTTAACTCAATACCAATCTTTTTACCTGCTTGTACGAGACCATATAGATTTGTACCTAATTTATCTGTCTTAGCATATTCGCGTAAACGTGGGATGGATACACGCTTACCATAAAACTGTGAAATCATGGCAAGGCAAGTAGGACCACAATCCTTTTCATCGTATTGTCTTATAAATTTTATAGCCATCATAATGAGTCCTTTCAATAAAAGTTTAACTCTATTTTAATAAGTATAAATAGTTAGTATTAAACATAAGTTAAGTAATCCTTTTGATAATGTTAAAAGTACTAAAAAGTAAAAAATGTTTATCTATATTTCTACTTGTGGTATACCCTAATCATACAAATGAAGTTGTTGAAATTATAACAACTAAAAACGTATGATTAGGGTGTATATTAATTATGGGGTAAATGTCACTGATTGTTGGCTATGCGAGGGTATCTTCGATAGATTAGATAATTAAATATCTAGACAAAAATAAATTTACTTTAAACAAATATATAATGCCTGCAAATAGTGGTTGGGAAGTATTTTGGGGTGGAGATAATGAATTATTTAATTATCATTATCCAAATGAATCACAACGGTATGCTTATGATTTAATTATTAGAAAAAAATAATATGAGTTATAAAAATTTTGGCTATATTAATAAGGATTATTATTGTTTTAGTGAAGATATTATAGCCCCACAAGATGGTATCATAATAGATATAGAGAATAAACAACTTGATAGTGACTCACAAAAAGATAATAATTTATTTAAAAATTATATTTTAATATCACATAAACACAATGAATATAGCCTCTTAGCTCATTTAGAATACTTCTAGTATAAACATTTCAATAGGTGTAAAGGTACACCAAGGAGATTTGAAAGGTAAATGTGGAAATTCTGGTAACTCTTCCGAGCCACATTTACATTTTCAAGTTATGAACTCATCTAAAATAGACGAATGTGTTTCTTTAAAAATTAAATATTCTAATGGAAGATCACCTATAAAAGGAGATAGTATATAAAAAATTAAAAGGGGGGACTAAGCAGTGGAAATTTTAATTAAAATAATAGATGTAATCGTTGCTATTGTATCTACTTTTACGGATGAGACTTCGAAATATTTAGCGAAATTAAAAGAAAAAAGGGATAAAAATAAAAAATAAAATTTTAAAAATCATCAATTCTACGAATCTTGGGTATTTTAAAAATATGAGAGGATATTTTATCAGATAAATTAACATAAAATGACTTATCAGAAGTTATCTGTCACTCATACATAATAGATGATATATTATACAGGTCGCCTATCTCTCGGGCGTCAAATTTAGACGTAGAGAGGAGGTGCATTATTTTGTTAATCGTTTTCGTTCACAAAATTATAACACTGGTTAATAGGGGAGCGCAAAACTCTTATATTAAAAAAATGGGGAACTTTGAGTAGTATTATAAGCTATAGTACAGAAATATTTAAGTGTTTGTATTCAGAATTTAGCTTTCCATTAAATGATATATTGCTAGAAGGTACTGATAAAAAAGTGAGTAAAGAATATATAAACAAGAATCAGAAAAATTTTTATTGTCTATAATCATCTATTACTTTCTTTTTACTAGTAACTTCGATAATTGCAAGCAGTATCATTGGTCATTAAAAAAATAAAAGACGAATAAAAAATAACATATAACATTAATAAGATAATTGATCTTTTTTAGTGGTTCTATAATCAATCAGTCTGGGACATAAATTATATAGTAATGCTATTTATCAAATTCGCAGTAGCTGACTGAACTGAAAATACGCTTAAATCAAGCTTTTTTCAGTTCTAGTCATCCTTGCGGGGGTGGGACGACGAATTTAAAAAGAATTCTGTCCCACTCCCATTTGACGAAGCGCCTATAATTAAAACGCTATCGTTTGTTTTGATACAAAAACAAGCGATAGCGTTTATTTTATTATTCACTAAATTATTAATTTATGAACCATAGTCATACTTTTATTTTTGAGCACTGATTGCTTTATATTGATCAGCATAGTTAGTGAATACACCGTCAACACCATATTGGTTTAAACGCTGCATATCAGCCGTTTCATTGACAGTAAATGGGTGTACAAGAAAGCCAAGGTCTTTTAAATGCGCTGTATTTCGTTCATTTAAATCACTATATTCAGGACCTACACCAATTGCATAAGAACGAATACGTTGTAAATCGGCATCGCTTTGTTGTGATAATTCGCCTTTGTCTAATAAACGAATTAATGGCACATTCGCATTTAGTTGATGCATTTTTAATAAACTTGCTTCTGAAAATGATTGTATCAATACGTGACCGTGCTGAAGCGCGTTAGAATTAAGCATATTGTGTTTGTCTAGTGTGTCTAAAAGTTGTTGTTCCATGCCAGGATAAACATCAGGCTGCTTTGTTTCAATATAATAATTTGCATCTGTACCATAACGTGTCAAAATTTCATCTAATGTTGGAACTGTAGCACCTTTATATCGATCATTAGCAAATTGAGGATGTTGTTCATTAAAAGATGAACCAGCGTCAAGCTTCTTTAATTCCGATAAAGTGTAATCCTCGACACGTCCTGAGCCATTCGTTGTACGGTCAACTGTTTCGTCATGCATGGCGACTAAATGACCATCTTTGGTACGTTGTAGATCAATTTCAATATATGAAGCACCTAACTCATTGTGACTTTTGTCATAGGCTGCAAATGTATGCTCTGGTGCATAGCCGCTTGCGCCACGATGAGCAATAGTAGTGTAGCGTTCTCCTGTTAAATTGGTTGTCCATTGTGATTGATTACCTTGGGTTGTAGACGTACTAGATTGGTTCGGCGTTATAGTATTTGAGATCGCACTACCACTTGCTTCAACAGGCGTATGTATAATTGCTAACCCTAAAGTAACTATAGTTAGACTTGAAATGATACCTTTTTTCTTTGCTTTCAACAAACTCATCCTTTCACAGTTAAAGTTACAGTTAAAATCTAGCAAAGCATATTTATGAAAGGAAGTGAATTTTCAAAAGCTTAAAATAATTATTAAATAGTTAAAATTCACTCAATAATGTTAACAAAAAAAGGCTGGAGTGGGGCAGAATAATGAATGAACTCTGTCCCATTCCAAGCCTTTATAAGGTATCGTTATTTAATACTTTCTTAGCAACGTTAAGTTGATGGCGTACTGCATCTTGACCTGTAGAACCATAACTTTTTCTACGGCTAAGACAATTTTCGGGTTTAAGATAATCATAAACATCTTGATCAATGTTTGCATTTAATTCTTGGTAACGTGCAAGGGGTACATCTAATAAATAAATACCTTGTTGAATGCATTCATAGACGATTTTTCCAACAATTTCGTGCGCTGTTCTAAAAGGCACATCTTTAGCTACTAAATAATCGGCTAATTCTGTTGCATTTGAAAAGTCTTGATGTACGGTTTCGTTTAGACGGTCTGTATTAACAGTCATTGTATCTAACATACCTTCAAAAATGCGCAATGATCCTTTTACTGTGCGTACTGAATCAAATAAACCTTCTTTATCTTCTTGTAAGTCTTTATTATAGGCAAGTGGTAGACCTTTTAGTGTGACGAGCATACTCATTAAATGGCCTGTCGTACGTCCGACTTTACCACGAATAAGTTCTGCCATATCAGGATTCTTCTTCTGAGGCATAATAGATGAACCAGTAGAAAATGCATCAGATAGTGTGATGAATTTCGCTTCATCTGTTGACCAAAATATAATTTCTTCAGCGAAACGTGATAAATGAATCATTGTTAATGAAATATTATGCAGTGTTTCAATAATATAATCACGATCACTTACTGCATCTAAACTATTCTCATAAACTGAGCCGAATCCTAATAACTGTTGCGTTTCATGTCTATCAATAGGGTGTGTGGTACCACTTAATGCTGCTGCACCTAATGGTGAAATATCAATACGTTTCATACTATCGACAAAGCGTGAATAATCTCTATCAAGCATCCAGAAATACGTCATAACATGGTGTGCAAATGAAATTGGTTGTGCACGTTGCAAATGCGTATAACCTGGCATAATAGTGTTGACATGTGATTGTGCTAGGTTAAGAATGGATGTTTGGAATGAACGTATAAGTGTTTGGATGTCTTGGACTTCTTTTTTAACATATAAATGCAAATCAGTGGCAACTTGGTCGTTTCTACTACGACCTGTATGCAATTTACCTCCGGCGTCACCAACGCGTTGAATGAGTTCATGTTCGATGTTTAAATGAATATCTTCGAGTGACTTCTTAAAATCAAGCTTACCATTATAAAAATCTTGTTGGATCTCTTTTAATCCATTAATGATAGCATCTTTGTCATCTTGCGAAATGATATGTTGATTAGCTAACATGGTCGCATGTGCAATACTACCTTGAACATCTTCATCTAACAATGTTTGGTCGAAATCAATCGACGCATTAAATTCATCGACCCAATCTTCAGGTTGTTGTTGAAAACGACCACCCCATACTTTACTACTCATTACTATAACCTCCATGAAGATAAGCATTGACTTGAGTAGGTAAACCATAAATATCGATGAAACCTACAGCTGCTGATTGATTAAATGCATCTTCTTTAGTATATGTTGCTAATTTTTCATCATATAAAGTATATGGAGACTTTCTTCCATTAACAATTGCATTACCTTTAAATAGTTTAATTCTGACATCACCTTCAACATATTGTTGTGTACTATCGATAAATAATTTTAAGCTATCTGTTAATGGTGAGAACCATAAGCCGTTATATGTTTGTTCAGCAAATTGTTTCTCTATTACTGGTTTAAAATGAGCTACATCTTTAGTTAAGGTTAATGTCTCAAGTGCTTTATGTGCTTTTAAGATAACTTCAGCACCAGGTGTTTCATATATTTCACGAGATTTAATACCAACTAGACGATTTTCAACATGGTCGATACGTCCAATACCATGTTTCCCAGCTAATTCATTTAAAGTTAAAATTAATTGATCTAGGTCATAATCTTTATGATCTAACTGAACAGGAATACCATTTTTAAATGAAAGAATGATTTCATCCGGTGTATCCGGTGTATCTTCTAATTCTGCTGTTAAGTCATAAGCGTCTTTAGGTGGTGCAGCATATGGATCTTCTAAAATACCACATTCATTTGCTCTGCCCCATAAGTTTTGGTCGATAGAATACGGAGAATCATGATTGATGCCAACAGGGATGTTATGTTTGATAGCATAATCAATTTCTTCTTCACGACTCCAGCCCCATTCTCTAACTGGCGCAAATGTCTTAAGGTTAGGGTTTAACGCTTTAATAGCAACTTCGAAACGAACTTGGTCGTTACCTTTACCAGTACAGCCATGCGCAATACCTATTGAATTCGTTTTCTCTGCAATCTCAACTAATTTCTTCGCAATAAGTGGACGTGATAACGCCGATACGAGTGGATAACTATTTTCATACATTAAATTACCTTTGATAGCGTAACTTACGAAATCATCACTAAATTCTTTCGTTGCATCAATAATGTGACACTCAACTGCCCCCATATCTAATGCTTTAGAATAAACGACATCTAAATCTTTACCTTCACCAACATCTAAACATACAGCTACAACATCATAGCCTTTATCTATAAGCCATTTAACGGCAACACTTGTATCTAATCCACCTGAATATGCTAATACGATTTTCTCTTTCATTAAAATTCACCTCATAATTTTTCTGAAAATTGATATAAATTAATACTAACAGATATCAAATGAAAATAAAACCATTTTTTTACATAAATATACAAAATTTTGAAATCTGTATATAATAATGAATTCCATTGAATTAAAGGGGATAATGCAACATGACTCATTTTCAGTATTATTATTTTATTTATAAAATATTCATTTTTGAATTATTAGAAAATGTCTTAAAATTGTTGAATTAATTTGAAAATATGTGAATAGTCAGTCATGTCAATTGAATAGATAGCATAAAGTTAGTAAAATTAAATCAACAAGGACATACAGGAGGCTTTTATAAAATGACTCATATTCAATTAGATTATGGCAAAGCATTAGAATTCTTTGGTCAACATGAAATTGATCAACAACAAGATATCGTTAAAACTATCCATAAAACGATTCATGAAGGTACTGGTGCAGGTAGTGATTTCTTAGGTTGGGTCAATCTACCAGAAGATTACGATAAGCAAGAATTTTCAAGAATTGTTGAAGCGTCAAAACGCATTAAATCAAATTCAGACGTACTTGTAGTTATCGGTATTGGCGGTTCATACTTAGGTGCACGTGCTGCTATCGAAATGTTAACTTCTTCATTCCGAAATTCAAATGAATATCCGGAAATTGTATTTGTTGGTAATCACTTATCATCAACATACACTAAAGAATTAGTAGATTACTTATCAGATAAAGATTTCTCTGTGAATGTAATTTCAAAATCTGGAACAACTACAGAACCTGCAGTAGCATTCAGACTGTTTAAACAATTAGTTGAAGAAAAATATGGTAAAGATGAAGCTAAAAAACGAATTTTTGCTACTACAGATAAAGCTAAAGGTGCATTAAAACAATTGGCTGATAATGAAGGTTATGAAACATTTGTTGTACCAGATGATGTAGGTGGCCGTTATTCAGTATTAACAGCTGTAGGTTTATTACCAATTGCAACAGCTGGCATTAATATTGAATCAATTATGATTGGTGCTAACAAAGCGCGTAAAGAATTATCATCAGATAACTTAAATGAAAATATTGCGTACCAATATGCGACAATCCGTAACATTTTATATAGTAAAGGATATACAACTGAAATGTTGATTAACTATGAGCCATCAATGCAATATTTCAATGAATGGTGGAAACAATTGTACGGTGAGTCTGAAGGTAAAGACTTTAAAGGTATTTATCCATCAAGCGCAAACTATACAACGGACTTACATTCATTAGGTCAATATGTTCAAGAAGGACGTCGTTTCTTATTTGAAACAGTTGTAAAAGTAAACAACCCTAAACACGATCTTACAATTGAAGAAGATAGTGATGATTTAGACGGATTGAATTACTTAGCAGGTAAAACAATTGATGAAGTAAATACGAAAGCATTTGAGGGTACATTATTAGCACATACTGATGGAGGCGTACCTAACGTAGTTGTGAATATACCACGTTTAGATGAAGAAACATTTGGTTATGTCGTTTACTTCTTTGAATTAGCTTGCGCAATGAGCGGATATCAATTAGGTGTTAACCCATTCAACCAACCTGGTGTTGAAGCATATAAACAAAACATGTTCGCGTTATTAGGTAAACCTGGATATGAAGATAAGAAGAAAGCGTTAGAAGAACGTCTATAATACGCTAATCTTCTCATTGATTAAATTAAATATATATTAAGAATAATCCGGGACAAAAATAATATAATGAAGCTATTTTGCAAATTCGCAGTAGCTGACTGAACTGAGAAGGCGCTTAAATCAAGCTTTTCTCAGTTCTAGTCATCCTTGCGGGGGTGGGACGACGAATTTAAAAGAATTCTGTTCCACTCCCTTTCTATTATATACCTTTATATTAAAGCTAAGGAATGAGTTCTAACTACTACCTATGACTGTTTTGTAACCATAGAGGTAGATTTATAAATGAAACAGTGTACAATATTTCTATGAAATAATGACTGTTAATTCAATAGGAAGGATTTGATGTAACTGTGTTTCATCAAATTGAACAATGGTTTGATTTATTACAAGGTTTTGGTTACTTAGCTGGGTTTATCATATTATTTTTTAGGGCCATTGTACCAGTGCTTCCATTAACATTGTATGTTATTTTATGTGTTCATGCGTATGGCTTTTTAGCAGGTACGATTGTGAGTTGGTTAGGTGTTGTAGCAGGTACTTACACTGTCTTCTTCTTCTGTAGAAAATTCGTGAATGCCAACTTTATGAAACGGATTAAATCAAGACGATCAGTCGAAAGATTAATTCATTTTATTGACAGACAAGGTTTGGTACCTATATTTATCTTAATGTGCTTTCCATTTACCCCTAATACACTTGTCAACTTTGTAGCTAGTTTGTCTCATATTAGAGGTAAATATTACTTTATGATTTTACTTGTATCTAAGCTTATTTCTATCACATTTTTGGCAATTATGGGAAAAAGTGTAACAACTTTTTTTACACATCCTTTTAGAGCAGTCATGATAATAATGGTAACGATAGCATTATGGTTTATTGGTAAGAAAGTAGAAGGCTATTTTATGGGTTCGGACAAGGAGTGACAACGTGCGTAGAATTGCAAGTTGGGTAGTAGCATTACTATTTGCTTGTCTCTTTGTCATTTTTATACAAATGTTCATCATTAAAGGTGCGGTCGTTCAAACTAACGATATGTCTCCCACTTTAAATAAAGGTGATCGCGTCATTGTTAATAAAATTAAAATCACCTTTAACTTATTGGATGATGGTGATATCATCATGTATCGCCAAAATGATCAAATGCACTTTGGTCGATTAGTGGGTAAACCTGGTGAATCTATAGAAATCAGAAATGGTGAATTGTATAGAGATGATAGACAAGTTGACAAATTTTATGCTAAAAATAGAGATATTAATAATTTTGCGATAAGAGATTTACATGATTCTGATGGTGATATTATTCCACCAAATTCATATTTTGTTTTAAATGATAATGGTGATAAACGCAGTGATTCACGTAGATATGGATTAATAGATAAAGACGATATTGTTGGAGATGTTAGTTTGAAATATTATCCATTTAAAGAATTTACCTATCAATTTAATAAGTAGATGAGGTGTTAATAGTGAAAAAAGAAATAGTTGAATGGATTGTTGCCATAGCGGTAGGTTTATTACTTGTATGGGTAATGGTAAACTTCGTCGCTAAGTCATATACGATTAAAGGCGATTCTATGGATCCAACATTAAAAGATGGCGAACACGTTATGGTCAATATTTTAGGATATAAAGTTGGAGACATTAAAAAAGGGAACGTTATCGTTTTTCACGCGAATCAACAAGACGACTATGTAAAACGTGTTATTGGTGTGCCGGGAGATAGTGTTGTTTACAAAGATGACAAACTATATGTGAATGGTAAAAAGATAGATGAACCGTATCTTGATTACAATGAAAAGCGTAAACAAGGAGAATATATTACGGGTTCATTTGAAACGAAAGATTTACTAAATGCCAATCCTAAATCCAATGTTATACCTAAAGATGAGTATTTAGTTTTAGGTGATAATCGAGAAGTGAGTAAGGATAGTAGAGCATTCGGGTTAATCGATAAAGATCAAATTGTAGGTAAAGTATCATTTAGATTTTGGCCATTCAGTGAATTTAAGTTTAATTTTAATCCTGACAACGATAAATAAAAGCATTGGCTAATAATTTGATATATAGCTATCAAGGCTGGAAATGGAATGTTATAGAGATTCCAACCAGTCTTTTTTTGTTCACTATTTTAATGCAACAAAACATTTTTAGGAACGTATGTTCTATGTTAAAATGAACTCAAAGGAGTGTGGGAATAATGGAGTTGAACGCATACATAGGTAGAGCCGGGACAGGTAAATCCCATTATATGATTAATAATATAAAGCAACAAATGAAAGATGACCCACTTGGTGATCCGATTATTTTAATCGCACCAACTCAAAGTACGTTTCAATTAGAACAAGCTTTTGTAAGTGACAAGGCATTGAATGGAAGTTTAAGAACTGAAGTGCTTCACTTTGAACGTTTGAGTTATAGAGTTTTTCAGGAAGTAGGGGGATTAACTGAAGAACGATTAACGCAAGCAGCCACTGAGATGATGATTTATGATCTTGTTCAACAACATCAATCTGAACTCAAATTATATCGATCACAAGTGAATTACTATGGATTCAGTGAGAAGTTAAGTGAACAAATTCAAGATTTTAAGAAATATGCTGTTACGCCTGAACATTTGAAATCCTTTTTGCAAGATAATGACATAAGTACGAGAACGAAACATAAATTAGAAGATATATCCCTCATATACCAATCTTTTGAGGAACGTATAAATGGAGCGTTTATTACCTCAGAGGATAGCTTAAATCATTTTATTGATATTTTAAATCAATCAGAATGGATTAAAAGGTCAGAAATATACATAGACGGGTTTCATAACTTCTCTACATTGGAATATCAAATAATTAAAGCGCTGGTACAAAATGCCAAAAAAGTTACAGTCCTTCTAACAACAGATGGTAATGAAGATCCATTCAGTCTCTTTAGAAAACCATCCGAAGTATTAACCCACTTAAAGGAAATTGCTAATGATTTAAATATAGACTTACAACAACAATTATTTAAACAACAACATCGTTTTAACAACAAAGATTTAATGCAATTGGAACAACAATTTGATGCACTGCAAATTAATCCTGTAACTTATGAAGGTAATATTAATATTTTAGAATCATCAAGTATACGTGAAGAAGTGAATGAAGTGGCTCGCCAAATTATAAAAGATACACGAGATAAGCAATATCGATACCAAGATATCGCTATACTGTATCGCGATGAAAGCTATGCCTATTTATTTGACTCTGTACTTCCACAATATGACATCCCATTTAATATCGATACCAAAAGATCAATGACACATCATCCCATCATGGAAATGGTGCGTTCGCTTTTAGAAGTAATTCAAACGAACTGGAATATGAGTCCGATGATGCGCTTAATTAAAACCAATATTTTGTCTAATCATTTTAAAGATAGTGCGTATTTAATTGATTTATTAGAGAATTTTGTAGTTGAACGTGGTGTTTATGGCAAACGTTGGCTCGATGATAAATTATTTAGTGTAGATAATTTTACTAAAATGGGCCGAAAAGAGCATAAATTGACTGTTGAAGAACGAGAAACGTTTGAGCAAGTCGTTAATTTGAAGCATGATATTATCGATAAAATAGTAACTTTCGAAAAGGCAATGAACGAAGCGGATAATGTAAGAGGGCTTGCGACAGCATTTTATGAAACTATGGAGTCATTTGATTTACCAAAATATTTAATGACACATCGGGATCAACTAGATGTCGAGGGTCATCATGAAGAAGCGGAAGAAATTGACCAAATTTGGAATGGCTTTATCCAAATATTAGATGATTTAGTCACTGTATTTGATAATGAAGATATGACACTTAAACGCTTTTTAGAAGTTTTTGATATTGGTTTGGAACAATTAGAGTTTGTTATGATTCCGCAAACACTCGACCAAGTTAGTATAGGGACAATGGATTTGGCTAAGGTAGACAATAAAAAGCATATTTATATGGTTGGAATGAATGATGGCGCAATGCCACAACCTGTTTCGTCTTCTAGTTTAATAACTGATGAAGAAAAGAAAATGTTTGAGCAACAGACACAAGTTGAATTGAGTCCAACCTCAGATATCTTACAAATGGATGAAGCGTTTGTTTGCTATATTGCGATGACACGTGGAAGTGACCAAGTTACATTTTCATATAGCTTAATGGGGGCTAAAGGCGAGGATAAAGAGAAGAGTCCGTTTCTTGACCAAATACAAGCATTGTTTAATGGTTTAGAAGTAACGAATATTCACTATAAACATAATGCTCAACCTATTTCTTTAATGGAACATCCGCATCAAACTAAGGTAGCGTTATTTGAATCGTTAAAGCGTTGGTTGGAAGCAGAGATGGTTGCAGATATATGGGTAGATGCGTATCAAGTTATGCGAGATAATGACAAATTGAACGGTGGTTTAAGTTACTTATTAACAGCGTTGACATATGACAATGAAACGGTGCAATTAGATGAACCGTTGGCAGCATCATTATATGGTTCAACAATCAATGCCAGCGTTTCTAGATTTGAAGGATATAATGACTGTCCATTTAAACATTATGCGAACCATGGTCTAAGATTAAATGAACGCACGAAATATAAACTTGAAAATTTCGATTTAGGTAATATTTTCCATACTGCATTAAAGTATATTTCTGATAAGATTAATGGCGATTTTAAAAATCTTGATAATAAAAAGATTCGCGCATTAACTGTAGAAGCTTTAGAAAATGTATTGCCGCAAGTTCAGTTTAATCTTATGGATTCAAATGCGTACTACCGATATATGTCTAAACGAATTGGTGTTATTGTTGAAAGTACGTTGAAAGCTTTACGCTACCAAAATAAAAATACAAAGTTTAAACCGCAACGATTCGAAGCAGGATTTAGAAAATCACCTAAGAACAGTGAAGAACTTATTGCACAACCATTAATTACAGAACAAGGTATTCCAGTTAATATACGCGGACAAATTGATCGTATAGATGCTTATACTAAGAATGATACGAGTTATATAAATATCATTGATTATAAATCATCTAATCCGAGTGCGACATTAGATTTGAAAAAGGTTTATTATGGCAAACAAATGCAAATGATGACTTATATGGATATTGCATTGCAAAATGCCCAAAGACTGGGCTTGTCAAATGAAATTAAACCAGGTGGGCTATTGTATTTCCATGTCCACGATGAACGTCTTAACTTTAAAGATTGGGGCGAATTGCAAGATGATGCTTTAACAGAAGATAAACTGGAACAAGCGTTTTTGAAAGAATATAAATTACGTGGATTAGTTAATAGTGATATGGATGTCGTAGATGCATTAGATATTCGATTAGAAGACATTGGCAAATCTGATATTGTTCCAGTTAGTTTGAAGAAAGATGGAAGTATTGGTAGTAGGGGAAGTAGTGTGGCTGATGAAACAACGATTCATAAATTTATTAAGCACAATAAAGACAACTTTATAAATACTGCCACAAACATTATGAAAGGTCACACTGAAGTTGCACCACTTAAATTTGATGACCAACTCCCATGTCAGTTTTGTAATTTTAAATCTGTTTGTCACGTGGATACGATGATAGATAGTAAACATTATCGTCATGTAGATGAAACAATAGACCCTATTAAAGCAGTACAAGATGTCGAGTTAGAAAGTGGTGATAATAATGAATGATATTCCGATTAAACCTAAAGATGCGCAATGGACAGATGCGCAATGGAAAAGTATATATGCTAATGGGCAGGATATATTAGTAGCCGCTGCTGCTGGTTCCGGCAAAACTGCCGTTTTAGTAGAAAGGATTATCCAAAAAATAATTAGAGACGAAATAGATGTTGATAAATTACTTGTTGTAACATTTACAAATTTAAGTGCTAGAGAAATGAAACATCGTGTAGATCAACGTATTCAACAAGCTTCAATTGAAGATCCGAGCAATGAACATTTAAAGAATCAACGTATTAAAATTCATCAAGCACAAATTTCAACACTACATAGTTTCTGTCTAAAGATTATCCAACAGCACTATGATGTCATTGATTTAGATCCCAATTTCCGTACTATAAGTGATGTGGAAAATGTACTTTTACTTGAACAAGCTATTGATGAGGTACTAGAAAAGCATTATGAAACACCAGATGTTGAGTTTCTTACGCTTGTGGAACAATTATCGAATGACCGAAATGATAATAGTTTTAGAGATTTATTAAAGCGTTTCTACAACTTTAGTATCGCTAATCCATCACCATTTGAGTGGCTAGATTCATTAGTTGATATCTATGACAATGAAGATAAACATGAAGCATATTTAAAAGAATTAGAAAAACTAGCAAAAATTTATATCAAAGCAGCATACCGTACCTTATTAGAAGCGGAAAATAACTTTTTAAATTGTATAGAAGCAGAAAAACATTTAGATGTTATTAAATTAGAAAAATACAAATGTGAAAAAATGCTAGAGGGTAATGTAATAAATTATGAAGAAATTCTTAATTACGCTTCTGAAAAATTGCCTACAATTACTAAAAAATTAAAAGACACGAATGAAGACGCAGGTATAAGTGCTCAATTTTTAACAAATGCGAAAGACTTTTATGATGACTATAAAAAGCTATTATTAAATGTGAAAAATAAGTATTTAATGCGTTCTTTTGAAGAATTAAAGGTAGATATGAAGCGTTTAGCACCAAGAATACAGTATCTTGTTCGAATTGTTAAAGATATTATTAATGATTTTGCTGATAAGAAACGTAGTCGCAACGTTCTAGATTTTTCTGATTATGAACACTTTGCATTACAAATATTAACTAATCAAGAAGGAAATGCTTCACCCATCGCTAAAGAATATCGTGCCCAGTTTTCAGAAATATTAGTAGATGAATATCAAGATACAAACCAAGTACAAGAAGCTATTATATCTAAAATTAAACGTGGCGATGAGTCTAATGGTAATTTATTTATGGTAGGCGATGTTAAACAATCTATTTATAAATTTAGACAAGCTGACCCAACGCTATTTATGAATAAATATCATCGTTTTACAAAGAATGGTGATGGAACTGGTATGCGAATTGATTTATCTAAAAATTTCCGTTCGCGTAAAGAAGTGCTCGCCACGACCAACTATTTATTTGATCATATGATGGATGAAGAAGTTGGTGAAATTGATTATGATGCTGATGCACGACTTTATTTTGGTGCTACTAAATATTCTGATAAATCTATGCCACTTGAATTACATGCATTAGTTCAAGATAAAAGCAGTGATACGGATTTAGAAAAATTAGAACAAGAAGCC
The DNA here is from genome assembly GCF_016892225.1 of Staphylococcus sp. GDY8P47P. Taxonomy (NCBI): domain Bacteria; kingdom Bacillati; phylum Bacillota; class Bacilli; order Caryophanales; family Staphylococcaceae; genus Staphylococcus; species Staphylococcus sp. GDY8P47P. The sequence continues at coordinate 85,943 of NZ_JAFENV010000007.1, forward strand.
CGTTATATCGTTGAACAAGTTAAAGATATCGTTGAAAATAAACAGGTATATGACATGAAGACGGAAACATATAGACAGGCGACTTTCAAAGATATCGTCATACTTGAGAGAGGTTTGAAAAATGCACGTAACTTACAACAGGTATTTAAAGACAATAATATTCCGTTTCATGTAAATAGTAAGGAAGGCTACTTCGAACAAACTGAAGTGCGATTAGTCTTATCTTTTTTAAGAACTGTCGATAATCCATTGCAAGATATTTATCTAGTTGGATTGATGAGATCGGTAATCTATCAATTCACAGAAGATGAATTAGCCCATATACGTGTGCTCAGTATGAATTATGATTATTTCTATCAATCTATCATGCACTATATTAAAGATGAGGAAGCGCGACCAGCATTAGTTAAAAAGTTACAACGTTTTATCGATGATTTAACAATGTATCAAGCCTATAGTCAGTCGCACCCAGTTTACCAACTCATAGACAAATTTTATAATGACCACTATGTTATTCAATATTTTAGTGGCTTAATAGGTGGTAAAGGTAGACGTGCAAATCTTTATGGATTGTTCAACAAAGCAGTGGAATTTGAGAATTCAAGCTTTAGAGGATTATATCAATTCATAAGGTTTATTGATGAATTAATCGAGCGCAATAAAGACTTTGGTGAAGAGAACGTTATAGGACCTAATGATAATGTGGTGCGAATGATGACAGTTCATAGTAGTAAAGGTTTAGAGTTCCCATATGTGATTTACTCTGGACTCTCTAAAAATTTCAATAAAGGTGATTTACGTAAACCACTAATTTTAAACCAAAAATATGGTCTGGGTATTGATTATTATGATTTGGAACAAAATGTGACGTATCCTTCTCTATCATCAGTAGTCATTAAATCAATTACTGAAAAAGAATTAATCTCAGAAGAAATGCGCTTGATGTATGTGGCTATGACCCGTGCTAAAGAACAACTCATTCTTATTGGGACAATTGATAAGGAAGAAGTCTTAGAAAAATTTGAACGACTGCCTATTGCAAATAATCATATTGCATTACACAAGCGATTATCCGCTGATCGACCTTTTGATTTAATTTATAGTATTTTAGCTAAGTATCAATCTTCATCTCTATTACCGGAATATCAATTTGAAAAATCAATTGATCAATTAGATGAAAGTTTACGTCCTTCTGTGGAAATTAAGGTCGTACATTTTGAAGCACTTTCGATTGAAAATAGTGAGTCCGAGCAGGAACGTCGTAGCGTTTCGGATTTAGAGACAGAAGGCACTCATGATGATGCTTTGAAACAACAAATTAATGAACAACTCTCTTTTGAATATCCTTACTTAAAGGATACGGAGAAGCCATCAAAACAATCCGTTTCTGAATTAAAGCGACAATTAGAAACAGAAGAAAGTGGCACAAGTTATGAAAGAGTCAGACAATATCGTATAGGTGTTTCAACGTATGAAAGACCAAAATTCCTAAGCGCTAATCGTAATCGAAAAGCTAATGAAATTGGTACCTTAATGCATACAGTTATGCAACATTTACCATTTAAAGACACACGAATGACTGAAACAGAATTAAATGATTATATTGATGAGTTAATCGCAAAGCATATCATTGAAGCGGACGCTAAGAAAGATATTCAATTTGAATCAGTTATGAATTTTATCAGAAGTGACTTGTATATGACGATTACACAAGCTGATGAAGTATATAGAGAGTTACCGTTTGTTGTAAATCAAGCGCGTGTTGACGAAATGCCTGAAGAGGATGAAGATGTATCAATAATTCAAGGAATGATTGATTTAATTTTCTTAAAAGACGGGCAATATTACTTTGTAGATTATAAGACGGATGCCTTTAATAAACGTAGGGGTATGACGGATGAAGAAATAGGTAATCAACTTCGAGATAAATATAAAATTCAAATGAAGTATTATCAAAATACATTAGAAACGATTTTGAATTCTAAAGTGTATGGTTATCTGTATTTCTTCCAATTTGGTCAAATGAGTATTGACGACGGTGACAAACGATCTTCTAATTAAATATCATCCAATTCACTAAATTTCTAAAATTTCAGATATATATATTTGTGGTTTAGCAAAGATTAAAGTTATAATATGTATTAAGATATAGATGAGGAGTTGATACTGAATGAAATTTCTATCATTCAATTATAATGACGCTGAATCTTACGGCGTAAAAGTTAAGCGTGAAGACGCAGTTTGGGATCTAAAAAAAGTGTTTGCACAATTTGGCGAAGGTGACTTCCACCCTAAAACACTATTAGAAGGTTTACAACAAAACCAAACACTTGATTTCCAAGAACAAGTACGTAAAGCAGTTGTCGCAGCTGAAGATAGTGGTAAAGCAGAAGAATTCAAAATCGCTTTCAATGATATTGAATTCTTGCCACCGGTTACACCACCAAATAATGTTATCGCATTCGGTCGTAATTACCAAGATCACGCAAGTGAATTAAATCATGAGGTACAACGTTTATACGTATTTACTAAAGCAGCATCATCATTAACTGGTGATGAATCAACAATTCCAAATCATAAAGATATCACTGATCAATTAGATTATGAAGGCGAATTAGGTATCGTCATCGGCAAATCTGGAGAAAAAATTCCAAAAGCGTTAGCATTGGACTATATTTATGGTTACACAATTATTAATGACATCACTGACCGTAAAGCACAAAATGAACAAGATCAGGCATTTTTATCTAAAAGTTTAACTGGTGGTTGCCCAATGGGACCTTACATTGTAACTAAAGATGAGTTACCAACACCAGAAAATGTTAATATTGTAACTAAAGTTAACAATGAAATTCGTCAAGATGGTAATACAAGTCAAATGATTAATAAAATTGATGACTTAATTGAAGAGATTTCTAAATATGTAGCATTACATCCAGGAGATATCATTGCTACTGGTACACCAGCTGGTGTGGGTGCAGGATTACAACCACCTCAATTCTTACAACCAGGTGATGAAGTTAAAGTTACGATTGATAATATTGGTACGTTAACTACTTATATCGCAAAAGATTAACGGCTATTCAACATATAAATTGTCATTACTAGCTCATAATCAGTAACTGACTCAATTGCGATGACGTACACAATACGTCTTTCTTGATTCCATATATTTATATAGGAGTGGTAAATTGAACGCATCATGCGCTCGATGCACCACTCCTTTTATCGTTTAACAATACGTTTGGATATAGATATGATATGATGATTAAGTAAAAAAGTAATCAATAGTATTGGGGGAATTTAGTCTTGTTACATATGCATATTGCAAGTTGGGCATTGACAATTATTTTATATGTAATTGCATTTTTACATATTTCAAAATCACAAGGTCCTACACCTATGTTTAAACCTTTACAAATGGCCTTGAGAGTCTTTATGTTACTTACATTGTTCTCAGGATTTTGGTTGTTAATTCAAGAATTTATGGCCGCTAGTCATGGCGGTGGCGGTAATCATATGTTGTTAACATTGAAGATGCTTTGTGGTATCGCAGTAGTTGCATTAATGGAAGTATCTATTGCGAAACGTAAGAAACACGAAGCAAGCCACGGTTTATTCTGGGCAACAATTATTTTAATCATTATTACTATGGCATTAGGTATTATCCTACCATGGGGTCCAATCAGTAGTCTTTTTGGAATTAGTTAAAATAAGATAAGTGATTCATGAAAGAGGTATAGCCCTTAAATGATTGTTATTAACAAAATCATTTAAGGGCTATATTTTATAAATCCCGGGCTTTATAGCCAATCATATTAATCAAATCTTTAGGATGACTATAGGGTGGCGCATAGGCTACTTCAAATTCAGTTAATTCATCAATAGTAATGCCACTCATCATTGCCATTGAAATGACATCAATGCGTTTATCTACGCCTTCTTTTCCAATTGCGGCAGCACGCAATAGTCGACGACGTTCAGCATCAAAGTAAACACGCAAGTGGATTTCTGTATTTCCAGGGTAATAACCAGCATGTGTTCCAGAAGTAATTTCAACCATTTGAGTATCAAACTGAGATAATTCTTCAACTTTAACGCCCACACTTGCTAATGTATAGTCAAAAAATTTAACGATATTAGTACCTAGAAATCCTTTGAAAGTAATATGATCGTTACCAGCAAGTTGTTCAGCAATGATACTGGCGCCACGATGTGCACCCCATGCTAAAGGAACTTGTGCAGGTAGATTGACATGGCGATAGAAAGAAATGATGACGTCGCCTAATGCATAAATATTAGGGATATTCGTCTCAAATTTCTCATTAACTGGAATAAACCCTTTGTCATTTAATGCTATATTTGACGACTCGATGAAGCTTGAATTTGGGTGTGTACCGACACCTTCAATAATTAAATCATAGTCTTCTATGACACCTGATTTAAACGTTACTTGATGGTCATGAATGCTAATGATTTCTTCATTTAAACGATAAGGTATATGACGTGAATCAAGCTCGTCAAAGATAACTTGATTCATATCTTGGTCCATTAACTTGTTTACTTTTTCAGAACGGTGAATTAATGTAACCTCTAAACCTCTAGTATATAAATTCTCTAAGACTTCTAATGAAATATAGCCTGCACCAACGACCAATGCTTTCTTAACTTGATGTTGCTCAATAAATTGATCTATTGCATCAGTATCTTCCATATTGCGTAAAGTGAAAATGAAATCATTATCAAAGCCTAATGAATTAGCACCTGCACCTGGACTTAAAATGAGTTTGTCATAACTAGTTTCAAATGTTTCTTTAGTTTCACGATTTAACACTGTAACGGTTTGAGCTTTATCATTAATGGCAATCACTTCGTGATACGTTTTTACTGTAATATTTTTCTTCTCTTTAAACATATCTGGCGTAATCGGTAATACATCTTTTCGCTCATTTACAACGTTGCCGAGATAGTAAGGCAAGCCACAATTAGCGAAACTCATGTCGCGGTCTTTTTCGAAAATGGTAATTTGACTGTCTTTATCTAAACGACGGATTTGGCTGGCGCAAGTTGCACCACCCGCAACAGCTCCGACTACAATAATCTTTCGCATCGTATATTCCTCCATAAACATATAGTAAAAAAGTGAGACATTAGAAAAATATACATTTGTCTCACTTTATGAATTGATTGTTAACCTTTGTAAGGTATATTTAATTTAAAGAAATCATTTAAATAACGACCGATACCGTCATCATTGTTTGAATAAGTAATATGGTTAGCAATATGTTTTAATTCATCAAGGCCATTGTCCATTGCAATGCCATATTTAGCATATTTGATCATTTCGATATCATTATCCTCGTCTCCGAAAGCGATAATGTGAGAAGATTCGATTCCTAGATAATCTTTGACTTGATCAATCCCACGTGCCTTGCTTATACCACGTTTAACAATTTCAATGACTGGGAACGGTGCACCCCAACGTCTGTGTTCAATATTCTCCGCATAGAAACGCGTAAGCATTTGCTTGATTCTAGGTATGTAAATTTCTTCGGCTTCTACAAGTAAAGATGTCGGCGCTTCGTCTAATTCTTCTAATAAATTACCTGTTTCTATTTTAGGGTTACCCATTGAGAAACCTTCAAATAATCTAGGATCGTGATTATTAATAAAGACATGATCGCGTACCTCAGCAATAATATTTGTAATTTTTGCTTTTTGAAGTGATTCAATCATATTTCTAGCTAAGTCTACATCTAAAACTTCATGGGTCGTTTTAAAATCATCTGATTTAGGATGATGCACATAAGCACCATTGAAGTTTACAATAGGTGTGTCCATATTTAACTCATGGTAATATATTTGGCTTGCACGATAAGGTCGACCAGTTGCAATCATAATTTGATGACCTTGTTTTTTTAAGGTTGTAAGTACTTTTTTAGTATACTCACCAATTTCTTTATTATCATTTAATAATGTTCCATCTAAATCTAAACAAATTAAATAAGGTTTCATATATTTCTCCTTAAGCTACATATCAATAGAATAAAGTTCACTATCATTTTATATCAAATGTCTGTGAAGGTGATACATTAAATCAACGCTATAGTGTCATTATAACGTCTTTAATCGTTTAGTGGTATCATAGCATTTTATTGGCGTTTTGTCGGATATTTGATATATTAGTGTAAAGATAAATAATGAGAGGTGATACTAATGGAAGAGGCATTAAAAGACAGTATCCTAGGTGCACTTGAAATGGTTATTGACCCTGAATTAGGTATTGATATCGTTAATTTAGGTTTAGTATATAAAGTGAATGTTGATGATGATGGTTTGTGTACAGTTGAAATGACACTAACTTCAATGGGCTGCCCACTTGGACCACAAATTATCGAACAAATTAAAACAGTATTAGCTGAAATTCCAGAAATACAAGATACAGAAGTTAATATTGTTTGGAATCCACCTTGGAATAAAGACATGATGTCAAGATACGCTAAAATTGCATTAGGCGTTGGTTAATTAATCGCTTAGAAACAATAGTACACGATGATGATGTACTATTGTTTTTTTATTTTAAATGATCTTAACTTTTTAATGATATCGATTCAAAGTTATATCTTCAGTGCGTATAGTGACAAAGTGATGTTAATAAATGACATAATTGTAATATAAATTGAATTTGTTTAAGCGTTATACTACAATACATAAGAATTACAATATAAAATGATTTAAATTGTACTTGCATTTATGAAAATTTATAATAAATGCGCCAAATTATATAAAATAATATTATAGTTCAAGCTCAGACATCTAAGTATAAAACTCGATTTAATCATACACATTAAAATATTAAAGAATATTAAGCTAAATCATATTCACTCATGTTGTTGATCATCGACTTTCGTTTTATCCTGATTTTCAGTGCTTTAGTAATTAATGAATTTATCAAAATTTATTATTTAATAGGGAAAGAATGTGAACAATGAAACAAGATTTTGAAAAAGGGAATCAACGTAAGACTAAAATGCGTTACATGCCTGGTTTAGATGGACTAAGAGCAATTGCTGTCTTAGGTATTATTATCTACCATTTAAACAGGAAATGGCTTACAGGGGGATTCATAGGTGTAGATACCTTCTTCGTTATTTCTGGATATTTAATTACAAGCTTGCTTTTAAAGGAATACGAAGAAAAGGGCATAATAAACCTGAAACAATTCTGGTTACGACGCATAAAACGATTACTTCCTGCAGTTGTTGCGTTATTAATCGTCGTTGGAATTGCTACATTAATATTTGAACCACAGGAAATTGTACGAGTTAAGCATGACATTATAGCCGCATTATTCTATGTGTCGAACTGGTGGTATATTGCCAAAGATGTTAACTACTTCGAGCAATTTTCATTTATGCCATTAAAACACTTATGGTCACTTGCAATTGAAGAACAGTTCTATTTGTTCTTCCCGTTCGTGTTAGTTATTTTACTCTTAACAATTAAAAAATATCGCAACGTCACTTTGATATTATGGATTATTTCTCTAGCATCTTTATTAACGATGGTCGTTATTTCTCAACCCAACGTTGGATATTCTAGAGTTTATTTTGGGACAGATACACGCTTACAAACATTATTATTAGGTGTAATATTAGCATTTTTATGGCCACCGTTTAAATTGAAAGCACATCCGCCAAAGGTGCTGCAACGTTCTATTGATGGAATCGGTATAATAGGACTTCTCATACTGATATACTTATTCTTCACAGTAAAAGATACGAGTTCATGGATTTATAATGGTGGATTTTATCTTATATCAGGTATGACGTTATTCGTTATTGCTAGTGTAGTACATCCATCTAGCATTTTAGCTAAAGCGTTAGGTAATCGCGTATTCGTTTATATTGGTAAACGCTCATACAGTTTATACCTATGGCATTTTCCTGTTATAAGTTTTATACACATACACTTTGTTGATGGACAGCTTCCAATCTATGTGTATGTTATCGATATCGTACTTACAGTATTATTTGCTGAATTATCATATCGATATGTAGAGACACCGTTTAGACGTGAAGGTTTCAAGGCATTTTCATTCAATCATCTAAAAAGACCTAAATTCATTAGAACGATCATATCAATAATAGCCTTAATACCAATAGTATTAATGTTTATTGGGGTCTTTGACCGTTTTGGAAAAGATGACATTGAAAATAAAGCAAATTCATTTAATACGAATGAGCAAGATAAATATTTAATCAGAATGATGCCTGGTGAAAATATAAAAATCGATGGTTCAAATAGTAATAGTAAAAGTAAAAAACAGGTGTATACCGATATAAGTCCATTACTCATTGGAGACTCAGTAATGGTAGATATTGGTGAGACATTTAAATCTCAAGTGCCTAAAGCAACGATTGATGGTAAAGTAGGTCGTCATTTACAAGAGGCGCTCTCAATTGCAGGCAATTATTCTAACTATAATAAACCTTCAGATAAAGTTGTTTTAGAACTAGGTACTAACGGTGATTTTACAGAGGAAGAATTAAATCAATTAATCAGTAAGTTTGGTAAAGCACAAATTTATTTAGTAAATACACGTGTACCTCGTGATTGGCAAGATAACGTTAATAAACAGCTTGCTAATGCTGCTAAAAAGCATAAAAATGTAACCTTAGTAGATTGGTACCAACGCTCTGCAGGACATCCTGAATACTTCGCACCAGATGGCGTTCACCTTGAAAATAGTGGTGTAAAAGCATTATCTGATGAAATAATTAAAGCGATGAAGAAAAATTCGAATAATAAATAAGATATGCTAAGCGTTTGAATCAAAAATAAACAGTTGAGCTATGTAGCACATGCGCTCTAACTGACTAAATTGAGAATGCACTTTTAATTAACTCAATACTAGTCATCTGTGTGAGACTGAGACGATGAATTCGATAAGAATTCCGTTTCGGTCTCTTATTTAATTTGACGATAATTTGATGTTTATACCAGAAGGAACTGTGATAAAACATAGCATAAAAGCGTCTGGGACATAAATAATATAATGAGGCTATTTTGCAAATTCGCAGTAGCTGACTGAACTGAGAAGGCGCTTTAACAAAGCTTTTCTCAGTTCTAGTCATCCTTGCGGGCGGGGCTCCAGCAAAGAGAATTTCATCAAGAAATTCTACAAGCAAAGCAAGTTGGGAGAGGGACGACGAATTTAAAAGAATTCCGTCCCACTCCCGTCAAACATGCGTGTACAAGCTATTTCAGAAAAATAAAAAAATGAGTATAACTGTTGATTAATCATTTAAGAGGGTCTATAATGTAATTAAGGTCAAAGAAAGTCAAAGTCAAAAACAAAGAAGTACTTGGCCTTGCTCTTATCAAATCAATAGGGGTGAAAAATTTGGATATTAATCAAATGACATATGCAATTCAAGGTGCATTACAAAAAGCCATTGAATTGAGTAAAGAAAACGAATTACAAAACATTGAAATCGAAGCAATTTTAAAAGGAACTTTAGAAGAAACTGATAGTTTATTTAAAAGTATATTAGAACGCGCAAATATCGATACAGATAGATTAAATCAAGCATATAACGAAAAATTAAAAAAATATCCCTCAGTACAAGGAGATAATATTCAATATGGACAATATATTGGTTCAAAATCGAATGAATTATTAAATAAAGCTGAATCATATATGAAAGAATACGAAGATGACTATATCTCAATGGAACACGTCCTACGTGCTGCGATGGATATCGATGATACAACAAAACAGATTGTTGGAAATAAAGAAGAAGTTGTAAAGGAAATTATTACTAAAGTTAGAGGGGGAAATCATGTGACTTCACAAAATCCAGAAGTAAATTATGAAGCTTTAGAGAAATATGGTCGTGACTTAGTTGAAGAGGTACGCCAAGGTAAAATGGACCCTGTCATTGGTAGAGATGAAGAAATTCGTAATACCATTCGAATTTTAAGTCGTAAAACGAAAAATAACCCAGTCTTAATTGGTGAACCAGGTGTAGGTAAAACAGCGATTGTTGAAGGCTTGGCACAACGTATTGTACGTAAAGACGTACCTGAATCATTATTAGATAAAACAATTTTCGAATTAGACTTAAGTGCCTTAGTTGCGGGTGCGAAATTCAGAGGTGAATTCGAAGAACGTCTTAAAGCAGTGCTTAAAGAAGTAAAAGAATCTGATGGACGAATCATCTTATTCATTGACGAAATTCACATGTTAGTAGGCGCAGGTAAAACAGACGGCGCAATGGATGCCGGCAATATGTTGAAACCGATGTTAGCACGTGGTGAATTACATTGTATCGGTGCTACTACTTTAAATGAATACAGAGAATATATTGAAAAAGACTCTGCATTAGAACGTCGTTTTCAAAAAGTTGGTGTAAGTGAATCAGACGTAGAAGACACAATTTCAATCTTACGTGGCTTGAAAGAACGTTACGAAGTATATCACGGTGTACGCATTCAAGACCGTGCTTTAGTAGCAGCAGCTGAATTATCAGATCGCTACATTACTGATAGATTCTTACCTGACAAAGCCATCGACTTAGTCGACCAAGCTTGTGCCACAATTCGTACTGAAATGGGCTCAAACCCAACTGAATTAGATCAAGTGAACCGTCGTGTCATGCAATTAGAAATTGAAGAAAGTGCATTAAAAAATGAATCTGATAATGCTAGTAAACATCGTTTAGAAGAACTACAAGAAGAACTTTCAAATGAAAAAGAAAAACAAGCATCATTACAATCTCGTGTTGAACAAGAAAAAGAAAAAATCGCAAAAGTACAAGAAAAACGTGCTGAATTAGACCGTAGTCGTCAAGCTTTAGAAGATGCACAAACTAAAGGCGACCTTGAAAAAGCAGCTGAATTACAATATGGTACAATTCCTCAATTAGAAAAAGAGTTAAAAGCATTTGAAGAAGCGTATCAAGATGAACAAGGTGACAGTGAACGCATGATTCGTGAAGTCGTTTCTGACGAAGAAATTGGCGACATTGTAAGTCAATGGACTGGTATTCCAGTTTCTAAATTAGTTGAAACAGAAAGAGAAAAATTATTAAGTTTAAGTGATATCTTACACGAACGTGTGGTAGGTCAAGATAAAGCGGTAGACTTGGTATCTGATGCTGTTGTAAGAGCACGTGCGGGTATTAAAGATCCTAATAGACCAATTGGTAGTTTCTTATTCTTAGGACCAACTGGTGTAGGTAAAACTGAATTGGCTAAATCATTAGCTGCATCATTATTCGATTCTGAAAAACATATGATTCGAATTGATATGAGTGAGTATATGGAGAAACACTCTGTTTCTAGATTAATTGGTGCCCCTCCAGGCTATGTAGGTCATGATGAAGGTGGTCAATTAACTGAAGCGGTTAGACGTAACCCATACTCAGTAATCTTGCTTGATGAAGTTGAAAAAGCGCATAGTGATGTATTCAACGTGTTACTTCAAATCTTAGATGAAGGTCGTTTAACTGACTCTAAGGGACGTAGTGTTGACTTTAAAAACACAATTATCATTATGACTAGTAACATCGGTTCTCAAGTATTACTTGAGAATGTCAAAGATACAGGTGAAATTACTGAAGATACTGAAAAAGCTGTAATGGATAGCTTACATGCTTTCTTTAAACCTGAAATCTTAAACCGTATGGATGATATTGTATTATTCAAACCATTATCTGTTAACGACATGAGTATGATTGTTGATAAAATTTTAACGCAATTAAATATTCGTTTAATGGATCAACGACTTTCTATTGAAGTTTCTGATGACGCGAAAAAATGGTTAGGTGAAGAAGCTTACGAACCACAATTTGGTGCAAGACCATTGAAACGTTTTGTACAACGTCAAATTGAAACACCATTAGCACGTATGATGATTAAAGAAAGTATGCCAGAGAGTACTTTAATTAAAGTAGATTTAGATGGCAACGATGCGTTAACTTTCGATGTACAAAAGCCTGAAAATGAATAATGAATGATTATGGGAAACCTAGAGAGTGTGATGCGCACTTTCTAGGTTTTTTTGTGGGAAGTTTAGTCATTTTCTGGATAGTGTTGGTTTCGCTTGCCCTAGGCATGGCTTAAGCCAATGGTTAGTGAGGGTAAGCAATTCATCGCTTTAGAAGCCTTTTTCAAAGTCTTGTAAGTTGTGATGAATTGCTTTTTGATTAGAGTATTGTCTTAATCTGATGCTATTCCTAGAGGCGTCTCACCCACACTATTTGAGAAACAATATGTAAGATAACAAAACATATGCTTAAGTAAGTACATTTTATATAATAATATTAAGCGAAAAGAAAGTTGCGATCTAAAATGAACCCCGCAAAAGTGTTTAAAAATGGTAATAGTCAAGCAATTACTTTAAATAAACATATTTTAAAGCAAGCTGATTTGGAGATTGGTGATGATTTAGATATATATGTCACTAATGACGGAAAGGTTGTATTTTCTAAAAAGGAACTATCAATAAAAGAACAAATTCATAATTATTATAAAAATGGCGGTATATATAGTGAAGAGGAAATGGATTATGGACAAGATGTAGGTAAAGAAAAATGGTAAGTCAGTTTGAATAATAAAGATTGATTTGAACCCTGTAAAAGGAATTAAAAAAGGTAAGGTATAGGACCTGTTTAATTATAAGTAACACATATATTAATCATTACACTGGGGTAATTTGGATAATGACTATTACAAGTAGAAAGCAACGTTACTTTTCAGACATAGTGATGAAAAATAGATTAGCATTATTGATGGGGTACTGAAGGGCATCCAGAAGTAGTTTAGGTACTTTATTATCAAATTAAAAAAGCGATAAATGAAACAGTGTACTTGTTTCACTTATCGCATTTGTTTCTTTAATAAACATGCTATGTTATTAAATATGTCTGTTACCTTGGCGGGTAAAGTCATCTGGTTTTATCATTGCACCTAAAATAGCAATAACAATTGTAAAGACAACTGCTAGAATTAATGGCGTAATAAAGTTTAATGATCCACCGCCATTTAAACTATTCAATACAAAGTTAACCATTTGTAATAGAATGACTGCCCAAATAAAAGTTACGAGGTATTTCATACCGATGACCTCCATAATTTATATACTTCCATTTTAATGTAAAGTAGTCGTTTTGTATAGAGATAGCAAATAACTGATTATACTTTGTACTTTTTTATTTAGTAGAAAATCATCATCTTGAAAGGGTAACTACTTGAGTAGAGATAAAAAAGTGTGTTAAATTAATACCTGGTATTAAAAATTGAAGTAAGAAGGTGTACGTTCATGAACGTAGGTATAAAAGGATTTGGTGCATATGCACCAGAGAGAGTCGTTGATAACGCTTATTTCGAAAGTTTTTTAGAAACTTCAGATGAATGGATTTCTAAAATGACTGGTATTAAAGAAAGACGTTGGGCGAGTGAAGAGCAAGATACATCTGATTTAGCATTTGAAGCTAGTAAAAAAGCGATTGAAGATGCAGGACTCACACCAGCTGATATAGATATGATTATTGTGGCAAGTGCTACTGGAGATATGCCATTTCCATCAGTTGCCAATATGTTACAAGAAAAATTAGGTACGCGTAAAGTACCTACTATGGATCAATTAGCAGCTTGTTCTGGATTCATGTATTCAATGATAACGGCAAAACAATATGTTCAATCAGGCGACTATAAAAATATACTTGTAGTCGGTGCAGATAAATTATCTAAGATAACAGATTTAACAGACCGTTCAACAGCCGTTTTATTCGGTGATGGTGCTGGTGCAGTAGTTATTGGTGAGGTTTCAGAAGGCCGAGGTATCATTAGTTATGAAATGGGATCTGACGGTACCGGTGGAAAATACTTATACTTAAATAAAGATACTGGTAAACTAGTTATGAACGGACGAGAAGTCTTTAAGTTTGCTGTAAGAATTATGGGTGAAGCCTCAACGCGTGTTGTTGACAAGGCAGGACTAAAATCTGATGATATTGATATGTTTATTCCTCACCAAGCAAACATTAGAATTATGGAATCAGCACGAGAAAGACTTGGTATAGAGAGAGAAAAGATGAGTGTATCTGTTAATCGCTTTGGTAACACATCTGCTGCCTCAATACCATTAAGTATTTCACAAGAATTAGAGAATGGAAGAATTAAAGATGATGACACACTCGTGTTAGTAGGTTTTGGTGGTGGCCTAACATGGGGCGCTATGGTTATCAAATGGGGTAAATAGGAGGATTTAATGTATGACTGAGAATAAACGAGTTGTAATTACTGGTATGGGTGCATTATCACCTATTGGCAATGATGCCCAAACAAGTTGGGAAAATGCCTTAAAAGGTGTTAATGGTATCGATACAATTACTAGAGTAGATACAGAAGATTATAATGTTCACTTAGCAGGTGAACTTAAAGATTTTAATATTGAAGATCATATCGATAAGAAAGACGCACGCCGTATGGACCGTTTCACTCAATATGCGGTAGTTGCAGCACGTCAAGCAGTTGAAGATGCTAAGCTAGATATCAATGAAGAAACTGCTAATCGCATTGGTGTATGGATCGGTTCAGGCATTGGTGGTATGGAAACGTTTGAAACAGCGCATACGACGCTTCAAAAGAAAGGACCTAGACGTGTAAGTCCATTCTTCGTACCAATGTTAATTCCTGATATGGCAACAGGTCAGGTATCGATTGATTTAGGTGCAAAAGGACCAAATGGTTCTACAGTTACAGCATGTGCAACAGGCACTAACTCTATTGGTGAAGCTTTTAAAATCATTCAACGTGGCGATGCAGATGCGATGATTACAGGTGGTACAGAAGCGCCGATTACGCATATGGCACTTGCAGGATTCAGTGCTAGCAGAGCATTATCTACGAATGATGATAAAGAAACAGCTTGTCGTCCATTCCAAGAAGGCCGCGATGGTTTCGTAATGGGTGAAGGTGCCGGAATTTTAGTGCTTGAATCATTAGAATCTGCACAAGCGCGTGGAGCTCAAATCTATGCTGAAATTGTTGGTTATGGTTCAACTGGTGATGCTTATCACATTACAGCTCCAGCACCTGAAGGCGAAGGGGGCTCACGCGCAATGCAAGCAGCACTTGATGATGCGGGTATTGAAGCAAAAGATGTTCAGTATCTAAATGCACATGGTACGAGTACGCCTGTTGGTGATATGTATGAAATTAGAGCAATCAAGAATACATTTGGAGAAGCCGCTAATCATTTAAAAGTTAGCTCAACTAAATCAATGACTGGTCACTTATTAGGTGCTACAGGTGGTTTAGAGGCTATCTTCTCAGCATTATCAATTCGTGATTCTAAAGTTGCACCAACGATTCATGCCAATACACCAGATCCTGAATGTGATCTTGATATTGTTCCAAATGAAGCGCAAGATTTAGAAATTACTTATGCAATGAGTAATAGCCTTGGCTTTGGTGGTCATAATGCAGTATTAGTATTTAAAAAATTTGAAGATTAATATCATAAAATAGCGAAGTTGGGACGACGAATTTAAAAAGAATTCTGTCCCACCCTCGCTATTTTTTTTGCCTTTTTATCAATAAAAAATGGAAATGATGATTGTTAATACAAAGTATAAGCTATTGATGATTAGCGCAGGAAAAATCCATGATGATATAAAATAAACCTCTTTTTTGACTTGTGAAGGATTAAAAAACGCATCATGTTTCATTGTCTTTTTCTTTGCACGTGAAGACATTTGATAACGAATACGTCGAAAACCATAACTTGTAGCGTCGAAAATGCCTTCTTGAACTAATAAAATAATGAAAACGAGTATAAAGACTATAAGTGATAGATAAAATAATGTATTTATGTATGAAATAAAGGAATGGTTAGAAAAGATTAACCAAATTATCAATGTAATCATAGGAGTACTTAACAACCAGAGCCCCCAACTTTTTTTATGTTTCATTTGTATACCCCCTGATGAAGTTAATACTAGTTTAACGTATTCGTATAAAGAATAATATCTTAAATCTAAAACATCGGATTATAATATCAAAAACAGTAAAAAGAACATTTATTTTACAATTCAATTTTTAAATATTGTGAAAATTATATTGCAATTGTATGAAAATTGTATATATAATATTACTAAATATTTCTGAAAATTTTGAAGGGAATGTTAATTTTGAAAATTCAAAAGGGGGCGGAGTAATGACGCGATATGTTTTAAAACGATTGGGGTACATGTTTTTGTCGCTGTTTATCATTATTACGATTACATTTTTCTTAATGAAAATGATGCCAGGTTCACCGTTTAATGATGCAAAATTAAGTGCTGAACAAAAGGCTATTCTTAATGAAAAATATGGATTAAATGATCCGGTTGCCGTTCAATATCTTCATTATTTAAAGAACGTTGTAACAGGGGACTTTGGTTATTCATTCCAGTATCATAATCAACCGGTATGGGAGTTAATTAGACCGAGATTGATTCCATCAATGGAAATGGGTATTATCGCTATGATTATAGGTATAATTTTAGGTCTAATCCTTGGTATTGCAGCTGCAACTAAGCAAAATACATGGGTAGACTATACAACTACTGTGATTTCAGTTATCGCTGTATCCGTACCATCGTTCGTTTTAGCCGTACTTCTACAATATGTTTTTGCGGTGAGATTAAGATGGTTCCCTGTTGCTGGTTGGGAAGGAATTGCTACAGCTGTATTACCTTCACTTGCGCTATCTGCAGGGGTTATGGCAACAGTAGCAAGATATATACGAGCTGAAATGATAGAAGTTTTAAGTTCGGATTACATATTATTAGCAAGAGCGAAAGGGAATTCTTCTTTGCGTGTGCTATTTGGGCATGCATTAAGAAATGCACTCATACCAATTATTACCATCATAGTACCGATGTTAGCAGGAATTCTAACAGGTACGTTAACCATTGAAAATATATTTGGTGTTCCGGGATTAGGGGACCAATTCGTAAGATCGATTACGACAAATGACTTCTCAGTTATTATGGCTACAACAATTTTATTCAGTACTTTATTTATTGTTTCAATCTTTATCGTAGATATTTTATACGGAATCATTGACCCAAGAATTCGTGTACAAGGAGGTAAAAAGTAATGGCAAATGATAAATTTGAAAAGCCATTTGATGATCATTCAAATGCGGCTATGACACATACCTCTGAAGGCATTGCAGCTTCTGATTTCGTAATGAGAGAGCTTGATTTAAATAGAGAACCAGAAATGCAAAGAGAAAGTAAAAACTTCTGGCAAGATGCCTGGACCCAATTAAAAAGAAATAAATTGGCTATTGTAGGATTAATCGGATTGGTTTTAATTGTTATTATGGCTTTTATTGGTCCTTTATTAAGTGATCATGATTATGCCGAACAAGATGTCTCAAGACGAAATTTACCTGCTAAGATTCCGGTATTAGATAAGGTACCTTTCCTTCCATTTGACGGAACAGGCGCAGATGGAACAAACGCATATAAAGATGCAGGCGTTAAAGAAAATTTCTGGTTTGGTACTGATCAATTAGGTAGAGATTTATGGACACGTACATGGACAGGTGCTCAAATTTCATTATTTATCGGTGTAGTAGCTGCAGTACTAGACATTTTTATTGGTGTTGTATATGGTGCAATATCCGGTTTCTTCGGAGGACGGGTAGATAATATCATGCAACGTATTCTAGAAATTATTGCATCTATTCCTAACTTAATTGTCGTAATTTTATTTGTACTCATATTTGAACCGTCTATATGGACAATTATCTTAGCGATGTCGATTACCGGATGGTTAGGAATGAGTAGGGTAGTTCGTGGGGAATTCTTAAAGTTAAAAAATCAAGAATTTGTGATGGCATCAAGAACATTAGGTGCATCAAAATTCAACTTAATTTTTAAACATATTTTACCAAATACGTTAGGCGCAATTGTTGTAACTTCAATGTTCACAGTGCCAAGTGCCATATTCTTTGAAGCATTCTTAAGCTTCATTGGGATCGGTGTACCAGCACCACAAACATCACTTGGTTCATTAGTTAATGATGGACGTGCTATGTTATTAATTCATCCACATGAACTATTTATTCCTGCAACAGTATTAAGTTTGCTCATCTTATTCTTTTACTTATTTAGCGATGGTTTACGCGATGCATTTGACCCTAAGATGCGTAAATAAAAAAGGAGGCAAAGGTTATGTCAGAAAGAGTTTTAGAAGTAAACGACTTGCATGTTTCCTTTGACATTACGGCAGGGGAAGTGCAGGCAGTTAGAGGCGTAGATTTTTATTTGAACAAAGGGGAAACGTTAGCAATAGTAGGCGAGTCTGGTTCGGGTAAATCAGTAACGACAAAAGCAATCACTAAATTATTCCAAGGGGATGTTGGAAGAATAAAAAAAGGTAAAATTGATTTCTTGGGCGAAGATTTGGCCGTCAAATCTGAAAATGAGCTTATTAAATTACGTGGTAAAGACATTTCAATGATTTTCCAAGATCCAATGACATCGCTTAATCCGACGATGCAAATTGGTAAGCAAGTTATGGAACCACTTATCAAGCATAAAAATTATAATAAGGCGGACGCTAAAAAACGTGCGCTAGAAATATTGAATTTAGTAGGATTACCTAATGCAGAAAAACGTTTCAAAGCGTATCCACATCAATTCTCTGGTGGGCAAAGACAAAGGATTGTTATCGCAACAGCTTTGGCTTGTGAACCGAAAATATTAATCGCTGATGAACCAACGACTGCCTTAGACGTTACTATGCAAGCACAGATATTAGATTTAATGAAAGAATTGCAACAAAAAATTGATACATCAATTATATTCATAACACATGATTTAGGTGTTGTAGCAAATATTGCAGATAGGGTTGCTGTCATGTATGGCGGACAAATGGTGGAAACCGGGGATGTAGATGAAATCTTCTATGATCCAAAACATCCGTATACTTGGGGATTACTGTCATCTATGCCTGATTTAACTACGAGCAATGATACAGAATTAATTGCAATTCCAGGGACACCTCCTGATTTACTACATCCACCTAAAGGGGATGCATTTGCTCGACGAAGTCAATATGCTTTAGATATTGATTTCAAACAAGAACCACCATGGTTTAAAGTATCACCAACTCATTTTGTTAAATCTTGGTTATTAGACGAAAGAGCGCCTAAAGTAGCACCACCAGAAATGGTGATGAAGAGACAGCGCCAAATGCCTAATAATTACGACAAACCACGTCAAGTAGAAAGGGTGTCGTTCGATGGATAAGAATAATGAAATATTATTAGAAATTAAAAATTTAAAACAATATTTTAATGAAGGTAAACGAAATGAAGTAAGAGCCATAGAGGACATCTCTTTTGACATTTATAAAGGGGAAACACTAGGGTTAGTTGGAGAGTCAGGATGTGGTAAATCAACAACAGGAAAGGCAATTATTAAATTAAATGACATCACGAGTGGAGAAATTTTATATGAAGGTCAAGATATTCAGAAAATTTCTAAACGTAAAGATTTATTAAAATTCAATAAAAAAATTCAAATGATATTTCAAGATCCATACGCATCTCTTAATCCTAGGTTAAAGGTAATGGATATCGTTGCTGAAGGAATTGATATTCATAAATTAGCTAGTGGTAAAAAAGATCGTAAACGACGTGTATATGATTTACTTGAAACAGTAGGTTTAAGTAAAGAGCACGCAAACAGGTATCCTCATGAATTCTCAGGTGGACAAAGACAGCGTATTGGCATTGCACGTGCGTTGGCCGTTGAACCAGAGTTTATCATTGCGGATGAACCAATTTCAGCACTAGATGTATCGATTCAAGCGCAAGTTGTTAACTTAATGTTGAAACTACAACGAGAACGAGGTATTACTTTCTTATTTATCGCACATGACTTATCTATGGTTAAATATATTTCAGATCGTATCGCAGTGATGCATTTTGGGAAAATTGTAGAGTTGGGTTCTGCCGATGAAATATACTATCATCCATTACATGAATACACTAAATCATTGTTATCAGCCATTCCACAACCCGACCCAGATAGTGAAAGAACACGTAAACGTGTAGCATACAAAGATGATGAATCTAAAAATAGTGAGCGAAGCCTTCAAGAAATTAGACCTGGTCATTTTGTCTTTGTTACTGATGAAGAAGCGGCTCAATTAAAAGAACAGCATCTAACGCAAAGCGTTTAATACTGGGGAAGGAGGATGAAATTGTTATGAGAAAAATTAACTTTAAAGTGATTTTAGGTTTAATTGTAACTACTTTACTATTAAGTGCATGTGGTAAAGGTGGTGGATTATATGATGATAGTGGGCAAACATATCGAGTTGCCACTTCTTCAGATATAAATACACTTGATTCAACACTAGCTACTGATACAGTTTCATTTACGATATACAATCAAGTATTCGAAGGGTTATATTCACTTAATGGTAAAGATGAAGCTGTACCAGGTGTCGCAAAAGGACAACCTAAAAAGTCAAATGGTGGAAAAACGTGGACAATTAAATTACGTAAAGATGTAAAATGGTCTAATGGGGACCCGGTAACGGCACATGATTTTGTATTTGCATGGCGTAAAGCTGTTGATCCAGAAACTGCATCAGAATATGCATACATAATGTACGATTTGAAAAATGCAGAGGATATTAATCTAAATAAAAATGGTAAGAAACCTAAAGATTTAGGAGTAAAAGCATTAGATGATTACACATTACAAGTTGAGTTAACAAAACCAATTCCTTATTTCCAACAAATGTTAGCTTTTGGTACGTTTATGCCACAAAATGAAAAAGTAGTAAAAAAATATGGTAAATCTTATGGTACTACTGCTGATAAAACTGTTTATAATGGTCCTTTTAAAATTGATAAGTGGGCTGTAGAAGATAAAATCATGTTAACTAAAAATAATGATTATTGGGATAAAAACCATGTTAAATTAGATAGAGTCAACTATAAAATATTGAAAGATACACAAGCTGGTGCCTCATTATACGATACAGGTTCTGTTGATGTTGCAGGTATAACATCTGAACAAGTAGACAAGTATAAAGATAGTCCAGCGTTATTCAAACGTTTATTAGCATCTACATTCTTTTTGAAACTAAACCAGAAAGAACAACCAGAATTTAAAAATAAAGACATGAGATATGCGATTGCTCAAGCAATTAATAAAAAGGACTATGTTAATGAAGTGCTTGGTACAGGTGCAAAACCGTTTGATGGCTTTACTGCACGTGGAACAGCTAAAACACCAGATGGCAAAGATTATGCTGATACTGTAAATTCACCACTTAAGTACAATCCTAAAAAAGCAAAAGAACATTTAGAAAAAGCGAAGAAAGCACTAGGTAAAGATGAATTTACCTTCACATTAAATACTGAAGATACACCAGATTCTAAAATTTCTGCGGAATTTATTAAATCTCAAATTGAAAATAATTTACCAGGAGTAACGGTAAAAGTTAAGCAATTACCTTTTAAACAAAGAGTTCAAGCTGAATTGACGATGAATTACTCAATGTCATTATCAGGTTGGGGACCAGATTATCCTGATCCAATTACTTTCTTAGATACGATGACAACAGGAAATGCTCAAAACAACACTGGTTGGAGTAGTAAAGAATATGACAACTTATTAAAAAAAGCGAACGGTAGTTTACTACAAAAACCAAATGAGAGATTTGCTGCTATGCGCCAAGCTGAGGAAATTTTCTTAAATGATGCACCTGTAGCACCAATTTATCAAAAAGGTGCTGCTTCATTAAGAAATCCACAATTAAAAGGTATTGAGTATCACCAAATTGGTGGAGATTATTCATTAAAACATGCATATATGGACAAATCGATTGATAGAGAAACTGGTAAGAAAAAATAAAAATGAATAAAGCGTGTCAAAATGCAGCCTAGCTACGAATGAGATAGTTAGGTTGTATTTTTTATGGAAAATTTAAAGTAATTGAAAGTTAATAAATAAAATGTTATCTGAAAATTCTAAAATTTAACTTGTTAATTTTTATTTTAGAAGTAAAATAAGAAAAACATCTTAGAATCAACAGGAGGATTGATATGAGTGAAAGTCATTGGTAAATATTTAATACTCTTACTAGTAGCAGTATTAGTATTGAGTGCATGTGGAAAAGGAAAACAGGATGAAAATTCAAAGGATTTGTCAAAAACAGAAACATCTAATCACAAAGGTGGAGTATTAAACGTAGGTTTAAATGCTGCTCCTTCAGGAACACTGTCATCTGTGTTGAGTTCAGATGCTTCAGACTCAGCAGTCGAAGCTTATTATAATGAATCATTAATTAAACTAGATAAAAATATGAAACCTAAACCATTTATTGCTTCATGGAAAGATATTGATCCAGGTAAGAAGATTAAATTTACAATTAAAAAAGGCATTAAATGGCAAGATGGTAATGAGTTTAAAATTGATGACTGGATTTATACGTTAAATGTTTTAGCAGACAAAGATTATGAAGGTAGTTATTTCCCTATCGTTGAAAACATCGAAGGTGCTAAAGAAAAACATGAAGGCAAAGCGGACACGATTAGTGGATTGAAAAAACTAGATGATTATTCTATGGAAGTTACTTTTAAAGAGAAGAAAGTAAACTATCTTGAATGCTTCTTTGCTGGTCCATTATTAAGTAAAAAATATTTAAGCGATGTAGCAGTTAAAGATTTAGCGAAATCAGATAAAATCAGAAAACATCCAATTGGTATTGGACCTTATAAAGTGACAAAAGTTGTTCAAGGTGAAGCAGTTCAATTAGAGAAATTTAATGATTATTGGCAAGGTAAACCAAGTTTAGACAAAATTAATTTAAAAGTTATTGATCAAACACAAATTGTGAAAGCTATGAAAAATGGCGAAATTGATATGACTGATTCTACTACAGGTAGTATTGCTCAAGAAGCTAAAAAATCTGGAGATGGAAAACTTAAAGTATTATCAACACCAGGTACAGACTATTCTGTTATTGGTTTTGTATCTCATGATTATGATAAAGAGAAGAATAAAACTGGTGCAGAACGTCCTAAATATAAAGAAAAAGAACTTAGACAAGCAATGTTATATGCAATTGATAGAAAAAAATGGATTAAAGCATTTTATCAAGGTTATGGTAAAGAACTAAATAGCTTTGTTCCATCTATCCATTGGATTGCAGCCGATCAAAAAGACTTAAATAACTATAGTTACGATCCTGAAAAAGCTAAAAAAATGTTAGATAAATTAGGATATAAAGATAGAAATGGAGATGGCTTCAGAGAAGATCCTAACGGTAAACCTTTTGAAATTAACTTAAAACATTATTCAGGCTCAAACCCTACATTTGAACCTAGAACTGCGGCTATTAAAGATTTCTGGGAAAAAGTAGGATTAAAAACAAATGTGAAAATGGTTGAGTTTGGTAAATATAACGATGATTTAGCGAGTGCTTCTAAAGATATGGAAGTTTATTTCAGAACATGGACAGGCGGTTCTGACCCAGACCCTTCTGATTTATATCATACTGACAGACCACAAAACGAAATGCGTACTACTGATAAAACATCAGATAAATTGTTAGATGATGCGTTAGATTTCAATAAAGTAGGAAATAACGATAAAAAACGTAAAGAAATTTACTTAGAATGGCAAAAACATACTAATGAAGTTCTTCCAGCATTACCAATTGTTCAATTAGATACTATTACAGTAGTCAATGATAAAGTGAGAAATGTTGATATCTCAATTGGCTCAGATAAGGATTTATATCAAATAACTAAAGAATAAAAGATGAACCTCGACTTTAGTCGAGGTTTATTGATTGGAGCAAATTATGGATAACTATTTATTAGAAATAAATGAATTAGAAACATCTATTAATATCAACAACAACTGGTACCCTACAATTGATCAAATTTCTTTTAAATTAAAAAGTAATGAAACACTTGGAATTGTTGGAGAATCTGGATGTGGCAAATCAATCTTAAATAAGTCAATTGTAAAACTCTTACCAGAAAAAATATCTAAAATCACACACGGTAAAATTATATTCGACGGTAAAGCGCTACAAAATGCTAGTGAAAGTGAATACCGAAAAATTAGAGGGAAAGATATCGGTATGGTGTTTCAAGAGCCTATGACGGCACTGAATCCTGTATTTAAAATCAAAAATCAATTAATAGAACCTATTATTTTACATTTACATAAAACGAAAAAAGAAGCATATGTGTTGGCTAAAGAATTGTTACAGCAAGTAGGGATAGCTCGAGTAGAAGAAGTACTAAATAGCTATCCGCATCAATTATCCGGTGGGATGCGACAAAGAGTGATGATTGCGATTGCAATTTCTTGTAACCCAAAATTATTAATTGCTGACGAACCGACTACAGCGTTAGATGTAACGATACAAGCACAAATTCTTGAATTACTAAAAAAATTACAGCAAGAAAATAACATGTCAATTATTCTGGTTACGCATGATTTAAGTGTCGTATCGGAATTTTGTGATAAAGTCATCGTCATGTACGCTGGACAAATTGTTGAATTTGGGGAACTACATCAAATTTTAAATCATCCTAAACACCCATATACTAAGAAATTACTTCGTACAATTCCAAAGTTAAATGAAAGTGTGGAGTATTTAGAAGTGATTGATGGCATGGTACCCAGTATAACTGAGTTTAATAAAAATCAATGTCGTTTTGCGAATAGATGCGAAGTCAGAATGGAATTATGTAACCAACGAGAACCAAAACTTATGAGTAGGGATGGTAGTCAAGTACGCTGTCATCTTTTAGACCAATAGAGGGGAAGAAAAAATGGATAACATCTTAGAAATACAGAATTTAAAAACATATTATCCTATTAAATCAGGCCTTTTTAAACCAACGCAATACGTTAAAGCAGTAGATGATATTTCTTTTACAATTAGAAAAGGACAAACATTTGGTTTAGTAGGAGAATCAGGATGTGGTAAGTCAACGCTTGGAAAATCTATCGTTCGATTAGAAAATATAACATCGGGTGAAATTAAAATTAATGATGTTGATATTACGCAATTAAATGGAAAAAAATTACGAGAAGCGCGTAAAAATTTTCAAATGATATTTCAAGACCCCTATGCTTCGTTAAATCCAATGCAAATGGTTGGAGATATCATAGACGAACCGTTACAAAATTACCATGTAGTTGATAAAAAGAAACTTAAAGATGAAGTAATGTATTTATTAAACTGCGTAGGGATGAGTGAGGATACGTATTACAAATATGCGCACCAATTTTCAGGGGGACAAAGACAGAGAATAGGTATAGCTAGAGCGTTAGCAATTAGACCAAAACTTATTGTGGCTGATGAACCTGTGAGTGCTTTAGATGTATCTGTTCAGTCTCAAGTATTAAATCTTATGAAAGATCTACAAAAAGAATTTAATTTAAGCTATTTATTTATAGCTCATGATTTGAGTGTAGTGAAACATATTAGTGATGTGATAGGTGTTATGTACTTAGGACATATGGTGGAAATCGCAGATAGCACTGAGTTATATAGAAATCCACAACACCCTTATACTAAGGCTTTAATTTCGTCTATACCCCAATTTAATCAGGCTAAGGGAAATAGAATTATTTTGAAGGGAGAATTACCATCTCCAAGTAATCCACCTAAAGGATGCCCATTCCACACTAGATGTCCGATTGCACAAGATAAATGTCGCGAGCAAAGACCGAAGCTAGAAGAAATAAAATCACAACATCATGTTGCTTGCTTCTTTACTGAAAGGGTGAATGCTAAATGATAAAACTCATCTTAAAACGATTTCTTTTAATGATACCATTACTATTTTTAATATCAATCGTGGTATTTAGCTTAGCAATAATTCAACCAGGTGATCCTTTTAGTGGACAATACAACCCTCATGTTAAGCAAGAGGCAATTGCCGCTCAGAGAGAAAAACTAGGTCTCAATGATTCTATACCAACGCAATATGTCAGATGGATTGGAAATGTAGCACATGGTCATTTAGGAGAATCTATTAAATATAAGCGACCAGTATTTGATTTAATTATTGAACGCTTACCTAATACAATATTGCTTGGTGTTGTATCTCTAATAATTACATATATATTATCGTTTATTCTAGGAATTGTTTCAGGAAGATATGCATATTCAATAGGAGACTATACTATTCAAGTTTTTAACTACGTTATGTTGGCTATTCCTTCATTTATTGCGGGTGTATTTGCAATTTATCTATTTGCATTTCAATTCCCGATATTTCCTTTTCAAGGGTCAGTCAATATTAATCTTCAAGAAGGAAGTTTTGCATACTATTTGAGTAAGCTCTATCATACGATTTTACCTGCTTTAACGTTGGGATTATTATCAACTGCCGGTTATATTCAGTATTTAAGAAACGATATTATTGATAATGCTAATAAAGACTATGTTTTAACTGCTAAAGCAAAAGGTTTATCAATGAATAAAATTTATAATAAACATATTTTACGTAACTCATTAATTCCAATCATTACGTTTTTAGGAGCTGATATTGTAAGTATCTTAGGCGGTGCGGTTATTACTGAAACAATTTTTTCTTTTAATGGTATTGGTAAATTGTTTTTAGAATCAGTAACTGGGCAAGATTATCCATTAATGATGGCGTTAACGTTATTCTTTTCATTTTTGGGGTTATTTGGAAATCTTATATCTGATATAACTTATAATTTTGTCGATCCTAGAATTCGTAGTAATTAAAATGAGAAGAGGTAAAGGTAAATGATGACCAAACGACGTAATCACTTAAAAACTGTAAAAAAGGCATCTTCACCTACAAAGATTGCCTTACACAAATTTGCCAAGAATAAAATTGCTATGGCATCATTAGTATTTTTAATTTTAGTAGCCATTATATCAATTATTGCACCACTATTAGCACCGTTGCCTATTAATCAGCAAGATTTATTAAATATCAAAGGTGACATGACTTCTCAAAATATATTAGGAACCGACTCCGGAGGTAGAGATAATTTCAGTAGATTATTATTTGCAGGAAGAATGTCGTTGACAATTGGATTAGTTTCTACGATTGGTATGCTGATAATTGGGATAGCAATAGGTGTCATATCAGGTTATTTTGGAGGCATACTTGATACCCTATTAATGCGTGTCACTGAATTTGTAATGCTTTTTCCGTTTTTAATTTTCGCAATCGTTTTAAATGCTGCGCTTGGTGATAAAATTAAAAATCCATACGGCTCAGCGATTATTTTAGTAGCAGTTATTATCGTTCTTAGTTGGGGAGGTATTGCTAGGTTAGTACGTGGGAAAGTCATGCAAGAGAAAGAAAATGAATATTTCTTAGCAGCGAAATCGATTGGTACGCCCACACATAAAATTATTTTAAAGCATTTATTACCTAATATTTTAAGTGTAGTTATTGTACAAGCTACTTTAACATTTGCAGGAATGATTGTAGTAGAATCTGGTTTGAGCTTTTTAGGATTTGGGATTAGTAAATCCATTCCTTCATGGGGGAACATGTTAAGTGATGCACAAGAAGGCGACATTATTAGTTCTAAGCCCTGGATATGGATGCCCCCCGCACTAATGATTATGTTTACAATACTAAGCATTAACTTTGTTGGTGAGGGACTCAAAGATGCATTTAACCCTAAAGGAAGAAAATAACTAAAAATAGGTAATAAAAAAGTGAGATGACTTAACTCATCTCACTTTTTATTATTATCGTTTACGTCCTAGTCCCATAGCGCGTTCCATTTTTTTCAATGTTTTGAACGAGGCTTTTTGAGCTTTATCGCGACCATGATCTAGTATTTCATCTAATTTGTCTGAATGATAAAATTCATCATATTTCTTTTGGAAATCAATTAAGAAATCTTTGACGATTTCTGATAAGTCGGTTTTGAATTTTCCGTATCCTTCATTTTCATATTTAGCTTCTAAATCTTTAATAGATTCATTTGTTAGGCTAGAGTAGATTGTTAATAAATTTGATATACCTGGTTTGTTATCTCGATCAAATTTAATAATGCCATCTGAATCTGTTACAGCACTTTTAATCTTCTTAGCAGCCACGTTAGGTTCATCTAGTAATGAAATAAAGTTTTTTTGATTGTCATCACTTTTACTCATTTTCTTAGTTGGGTCTTGTAAACTCATTACACGGCCACCTACTTTAGGCATGCGAATTTCTGGCTTAACTAAAACGTCATTATAACGACTATTAAAGCGTTCAACTAAGTTTCGAGTTAATTCCATATGTTGTTTTTGGTCTTCACCAACTGGAACAATGTTAGTATTGTAAATAACAATATCTGCAGCCATTAACGGTGGGTAAGTTAGTAACCCAGCTGGAATACCATCAGTTCGCTTTTGAGCTTTATCTTTATATTGAGTCATACGTTCAAGTTCACCCACACTTGAGATTGTTGTGAGCATCCAACCAGCTTGTACGTGTGCTGGTACTTCAGATTGTATAAATAAGGTCGCTTTTTCCGGGTTGATTCCTGATGCTAAATAAATAGCTGCAAGTTGACGTATTTGTTTACGCAATTTGATTTTATCTTGCGGCACTGTGATAGCATGTTGGTCAACAATGCAAAAATAACAATCGTAATCATTTTGTACATCAGCAAATTGTTTCAATGCGCCAATATAATTACCAATTGTGGGTATGCCACTAGGTTGAATTCCTGAAAATAATGTCTCCATATTAGATGCCTACTTTCTTAGTTTTAATTCATATTATTTAAATTATAACAGTATTTCTTTAAAATGTAAGTTATGTTAGTATGTAGTTATACGTTAATTCTAAGCCTTTAAAGTTAGGTTTTTAGAAAATTTGAGATTTCTCAGAAAAATTAGGATTTTCTCATTTAATTTTAATGTTAGATAGTTATACTTACATTGTAAGGTTAAGAGGACTAAATAAACGATTATTTCTTAATCAATAAATTTAAAAATAATGAATAATATTCATTCAATAGGAGAGTGAGATGTATGGTAACATTATTTACTTCACCAAGTTGCACATCTTGCCGTAAAGCGAAAGCATGGTTACAAGAACATGACATTCCATATACGGAGCGTAACATTTTTTCTGAACATTTAACAATTGATGAAATCAAACAAATTTTAAAAATGACTGAAGACGGAACTGACGAAATTATTTCTACTCGTTCTAAAACATATCAAAAATTAAACGTTGATATTGATTCTTTACCATTACAAGATCTTTATGCAATCATCCAAGATAATCCTGGACTTTTACGTCGTCCAATTATTTTAGATGAAAAACGTTTACAAGTTGGTTATAACGAAGATGAAATTAGACGTTTCTTACCTAGAAAGGTACGTACTTTCCAATTACAAGAAGCGCAACGTCTTGTAGATTAATTCTAAAATTTAATTGAAGATTATAATATTATGAAGAGGCTAGGCATAAATAATATAATGCAGCTATTTTGCAAATTCGCAGTAGCTGACTGAACTGAGAA
Organism: Staphylococcus sp. GDY8P47P; assembly: GCF_016892225.1. Lineage (NCBI taxonomy): Bacteria > Bacillati > Bacillota > Bacilli > Caryophanales > Staphylococcaceae > Staphylococcus > Staphylococcus sp. GDY8P47P. Next base: position 115,522 of record NZ_JAFENV010000007.1, read on the forward strand.
GGCGCTTAAATCAAGCTTTTCTCAGTTCTAGTCATCCTTACGGGGGTGGGACGACGAATTTTAAAAGAATTCTGTTCCACTCCCTTTTTGTAACTTTAAAAGGGAATATGTTAGTATATATAACGATTATAAAATAGTTAAATTTAATCAAACAAATAAATTGTAATTTCCACCACGTTCTAATACAATATGGTTACTATTCATCGACTGTAAGGAGTGAGATGATATGAGAATAGAACGCGTTGATGACACAACAGTCAAATTATTTATAACTTATAGTGATATTGAAGCTAGAGGATTTAGTCGTGAAGATTTATGGACGAACCGTAAAAGAGGCGAAGAATTCTTCTGGTCAATGATGGATGAAATCAATGAAGAAGAGGACTTCGTAGTTGAAGGTCCACTTTGGATACAAGTACATGCCTTCGAAAAAGGTGTGGAAGTTACGATTTCTAAATCTAAAAATGAAGATGCTATGCATATGTCAGATGAAGATGCGAATGAACAATTTGAAGAACAGGTTAATGAATTGCTTGCAAATACATTGGAAAATGAAGACAGTATTGAAAACTTATTCGAACAAAGAGCGCAACAAAAACAAGCGCATAAATCTGAACAAAAGCAAACGAAACAACGATCTAATATTAGAACAGTTATTGTTAAATTCGATGATTTAGAACAAGTGATAAGTTATGCTTATCATCATAATTTATCAACTGATGAATTTGAAGATTTATTATATATGAATGATAATAAATATTATTATGCTGTTCACTTTGATGAAACAGTGAGTCAAGAGACTATTAATGATAGTTATAGTCAAATGTTAGAATTTGCATATCCAACTGATAAAACTGAAGTGTATTTAAACGATTATGCTAAGATTATTATGAGTCATAACGTTACTGCACAAGTCCGTCGTTATTTCCCAGATACGGTTGAATAATGAAACGTTTTTACCGAGGCAATGAATATTGCTTCGGTTTTTTTGTGTTGAGAAGTAAAATCACCATCTCAAACGTTTAATCTTATGAGGTGAGTGAAATTTATGTTAATGGCTATAAATCAACAAGGCGAGCAAGTATATGCGCATCGTGCAAAACAACAAGACAGTTATTTTTGTCCGCATTGTAGATCACAACTATTGCTAAAACGTGGCACAAAGAAAATGCCGCATTTCGCGCATAAAGTGGATAGCGTAAGTTATTGTGCGAAGCAAGAATCGGAACAACATTACTTTGTAAAGTGCTTCATTGCGAAGATGTTATCACAACAGCATTATCACGTTCAAATTGAGCCTTATTGCCCGACGATACAACAATTCCCAGATATACTAGTCAACTTAAAATTTGTCATTGAAATTCAATTTTCTAGAATAAGTATAGAAGAAATCTTAGAACGAACAAAGGGGTTTAAACAACTGAATATGGAAGTCATTTGGTTGCTTAAAGATTGTCGATATCATAGAGGAAGGTTATATCTCAATTCATTTCAAGCACATTTTATACATCCAATTAACAGGTGTTTATATGTATGGAATCATGAGAACAAGCGCATTGTTTTATATAGTCAAATTCAGCATATTGGTGGCAAACAATTTATCGCAAAACAAACAGTAATTGAAATCAATGAATTAGTGAATCAGATTAATATAATGTCTCCACCATATCAACACATTTTCAAGTTAACGAAATCTGAAATACATCATTACTTGAATCAATGTAGAAGGCAAAATTCTGTCCTTGAGCCTTCTTTAAGTGCAATGTATCAATTAAGGTTGTCAGATGAAGTTGTTTATCGTAACTTCGGATACATATTCCCTTATCAACTTTACATTGAGAATCATCCAGTTCAGTGGCAATTACAATTGGAATTATTGAATCAACAAGAACGTGATGTGCATCAGTGTTTAAAAGACTTTCTTAAATTTAGACAGATGTACCTTAACACTATTTCTATGGATCATGTTGTCTCAGAACTCATTAATCATTACAGAAAATATAGTTAAAACGTGCAATTCAAAGGGAATAATGAGAAAATTATACCATTAGTTATTATAGGAGGTTTACTATATGAGTCAACAATTAACAAGAGAAGAGCAAGAACGTAAATATCCAAATGATACGTGGGATTTAACAACAATTTTTGAGAGTGATGAAGCTTTCGAAGCCGCATTAAAAGAGGTTGAAGGTTATCTAGGTAAAGAAGAACAATTTAAAGGACACTTAGGTGATAGCTCGGAAACGTTATACAATGCGTTATCATTAGAAGATGAAATTAGTACTAAACTTGAAAAAGTATATGTTTATGCACATTTAAAACAAGACCAAGACACATCAAATGATAAATATACTGGTTTTGAATCACGTGCGCATCAACTTATCATTAAAATAAGTTCAGCATGGAGTTTCTTAGTACCTGAAATACTTCAAATTGATGAAGATAAATTACAATCTTTTATTAATGAGAATAATGAATTAAAACGTTACGAATTTGACTTGAAATTGATTAACGAAAAACGACCACACATTTTAGATGCAGAACAAGAAAGATTATTAACTGAAGCACAAGATGCATTGTCTACACCAAGTAATGTATATGGTATGTTCAGTAATGCTGATCTGGAATTTGAAGATGCGGTCGATAAAAATGGTGAGAAACATCCATTAACGCAAGGCACTTTTATTAAATATTTAGAATCAGATGATCGAGTATTACGTCAATCTGCATATAATAATTTATATAAAGCATATGGTGCTTACAATAATACTCTAGGATCAACTTTAGCAGGTGAAGTTAAGAAGAATGTGTTTAATGCTCGAACACATCATTATAAAACAGCTCGTGAGCGTGCGTTAAGTAACAACCATATTCCTGAAGAAGTGTACGATAATTTGATTAAGACCGTGCATAAATATTTACCATTATTACACAGATATACGAAACTAAGAAAAGAATTATTAGACGTTGATGAGCTGAAAATGTACGATTTATATACGCCAATGGTTAAGGACGTTAAATTTGAAATGCCTTATGAAGAAGCGAAAGAATGGATGCTTAAAGCGTTAGAGCCAATGGGTGAAACATATCTTGATGTTGTTAAAGAAGGTTTAAATAATCGTTGGGTAGACGTATATGAGAATAAAGGTAAACGTTCAGGTGGTTACTCATCTGGTGCGCACTTAACTAATCCGTTTATTCTATTAAACTGGTCAGATACTGTCTCTGACTTATATACACTAATTCATGAGTTTGGTCATTCAGCACATAGTTATTTCAGTCGTAAATATCAACCATCAAATTCTAGTGACTATTCAATCTTTGTTGCTGAAGTTGCATCAACTTGTAACGAAGCGTTATTAAGTGATTATATGGATAAACATTTAGATGATGAACGTCGTTTATTATTGTTAAATCAAGAACTTGAAAGATTCAGAGCGACTTTATTCCGTCAAACAATGTTTGCAGAATTTGAACATAAAATTCATCAAATTGAAGAAGCGGGTGAACCATTGACGGCAACACGTATGAATGAGGAATATGCTAAATTGAATCAACAATATTTTGGTGATGTTGTTGAAACAGATGACAATATTAGCAAAGAATGGTCACGTATTCCTCACTTCTATATGAACTATTATGTATATCAATATGCAACAGGTTATAGTGCCGCACAAAGTTTAAGTCATCAAATTCTTACTGAGGGTAAACCAGCTGTAGATAGATATATTAATGAATTCTTGAAAAAAGGAAGTTCTAATTACCCAATTGAAATTCTGAAAAATGCAGGTGTGGATATGACATCTCCAGAACCTATTGAGCAAGCTTGTGAAGTTTTTGAGCAAAAATTAGATGCGTTTGAAAAGTTAATGAAAGCTTAAAATAACTGTATACGTTTACAATATGGCAAGTTTGTGACAATTTAAAAATAAAGGGACTTTATTATTGAAACACCTATTTTAGCGTGTTATATTATGAACATGAAATTAATCACATAACAAACATACCCCTTTGTTTGAAGTGAAAAATTTCTCCCATCCCCTTTGTTTAGCGTCGTGTAATCAGACACGGCGTTTTTTTATGCCTTTTAATAACCATCTCAGTTTATTATCTCTTATTTTATAAATAGTTTTATTCCCTTTTCTATTACATGATGATTTTTAATATTAATTTGTTAAAATTAAGTCGTGATTTAATTTTATATTTAATCAATTTGAAAGGGGAGTATCAATGAAAAAATTTACTTTGTTATTGTCTATGATTTGCTTAACAATTGTTTTAGCTGCTTGTGACGATGGGGAACAAAAGGAACCATCAAATGACAGTAAGAAATCAGAAAAATTTGAGTATGTATATTACGAAGTCTTAAATGATGGTGATGAAGATTCGCCTAATGTTGAAATTAAATATAATGATAAAGAAAAGCACCCACATATTGAGCGCACAAGTTTAGATCATGTTTATGAACATATATTAAGCGATGGTAATGAAAAACCTTACATCATTAAAGATGGTAAAAATATACATGTCTATCGACCACCGTATATGACTTATGGCGATGATGATGTAGAAGGAAAAGTAATTTCAAAAGATCAAGTAACTAAATAGGAGGGCGACGACTTAGTGAACAAAATATTAAAGTTGATAAGTTGCATTTGTATTGTGAGCTTACTTTATATGTTTGAAATGACGCATCATCAGTTACATGCTACAACTTCAAATGGTGGCACATCAAGTAGTTCATCGTCTTCAAGTTCAAGCAGTGTATCTTCAAGTAGTGCAGCAACTAGAACGACATCGTCTTCAAGTTCATCTATGAATCGCTCTAGTGCAGTTAACGCTTCTCGTGCATCGAGACTGTCTAGCCAACGTGCTGCAGCGCAAGCGTCTAAAACGAGTAATATAGCTCATAATACTAAAGCTAAAAACACATATCATTCAAGTCGCTACAATCATCAAACACGTGCACTTTTAAATCCTAATTACAAATATAGTCCATATGCTTCTGTACCATCACAATTTATGGCAACAAACTTCTATAACAATTGGCTATTTTATTATATGATTGCTAATTCATCTCAAGAACATAAACATAGCGTTAACTATCAAATGAATATGTTAAAACATCAAATGAAAGCTAAAGAGACATTATATACAGTGACTATTAAGACAAAGCAAGGAGATAGAGTTGTTGTGTTGCCAAAGCATCAATTTGATAAGCTTCAAAAAGGAAGTAATGTGAAAATAAAAAATGGGGTTGTACAACCTTAAGTAAGTTAAACGATCAAAAAACAACCAATCAAAGCGACTCTGCAATGATTGGTTGTTTTTAATTAAATTCTAGGCATTTTTGATTGCCAAAAATCGCCTTCAGGATATTGAAGTTTTTCAACTTTTTGTTGTAATGCCAATTTTTTTAGTTCTTTGGTCAATAACTTTTCGGGCCACTCGTAAATGGTTAATAATTCTTCCATAGTGACAAGTTGTTTCTTTTGAATATATTCCTCAATTTTTGGTGGAAGATTTTTCTCAATTGGGGTACCCATTAATTCGTTAATGATGTAAGTATATATATGATATGGATACAATCCTTCGACTTTGAGTCCTTCCTCATGAACATCTTCACTGAAGAATACAAGTGAAGGTGCCTGTTCAATTTCCATTTCTCGAGCAATGTGTAAATCTATTTTTAAACTTTCAGTTAGTTTGCGCTTTTGTAGATCTTCTTTAAATTCATTGTAATCTAAACCTGCGTTGATGATACAGTCACAAATCATCTCTTCCGTAATAATATCCTTCTTAGGGATGATTTCATTTTGCATTAAATGTATAAAACGCTCTGCTCTTAAACGCCCTTGTAATTCAGCGGCTTTATAAGCTAAGGCGATATTATCAAAATCAGAGGTACTTTGAGCTTGGCACTTAGTAAGTACTTTCAATGAAGGGTTTAGAATATGTCTGATACGGATATATTGATTATATTCAATTCTTAATTTAGAAATAATCGCTGATAATTTAAAGCAATCTGCATTAAACGGATCGAAAAATGAATAAATTTCAATTTTATTTACAGGTGACAGATTAGCATCTTCACGACTTTTATTGTCTACGATTTTTAGTTCTTCAGCCATGTTTTACTCACCTTCAATTATATTTAGGAATTTACCATGTGATTTGCGGTTAGACGTAATCGTTCATATAAGTAATCTCCGACGCCAGCTGGAAATTGCGCATCGGTTATTGCAATATGCATATTTTCTAACCATGCATCTCTTTCGTAAGTTGTTATTTTAAATTCCATGTGTCTCTTTTTTAATATCGGATGTCCGTGTTCTTCAGTATATAGGTTTGGTCCACCAAGAAATTGAGTGAGAAATTGTTTTTGTTTTCTACTCGTTTCGGCAAAATCCCCAGGAAACAAATGATTGATTCTATCATCTTTTTCGACTAAAGAATAGAAATGATCAATCATATTGTAGAGTGCTGTTTCACCTATAATATCGTATGGCGTTTTAGACATAATATCACCAATTTCCATTAATATATTACTAATATAACATGAATTTTTACATTTAAAAGTAATTTGACTTTTTACAATGACGTTTGATTAGTTCTCAATTTGGTTCTTGTAGTCGAAGAAACGTTGTACTTTATTTTTCGGTACAGTGTGTTCAAGATTAAATTCATTTAATAGCTTATTAAATTTCTGCAAGCCACTGTTATAATCATTAACTTCAAATTCTAATTCATAATCAACCTTGTCGAAATAATCACTTTTATCTAATACTAATAATTCGTCTTGATAAGTTGTTTCCAGACGCGCTGTTGTTAGTGCACCTAATATAGTGAGTTCATTGTCATTAACACCATATGATTCAATAATGTCTCGAATATCATGTGGTAATGTGTGCGTGGATATCACATCACCAGTGTTTGGGTGATACGTCACCATATGATTGTATTCCATTAAACCTACTTCGGCTGGTACTTTTAAGGTCAATTCGTATGTATCATTTTTAACACGAATACGTAATGCTGACTTATGATTACGTAATGTGAAACTTGGCGTATCAATATAATAGTTTGTTTGAGTAAAAGGTTCTTTATGTTCAAAAAATGCATGCTTAAATTTATCGTATACGTCTTTATTTAGTAATTGTTTGAATTCAATTTCATTATTTGTAGCCATAACTTGCACCTCGTAATCCATTTATTGTAATACATTATGACTGAGTTGTATCAAAATTTAAAGTAATTAAAGTTGTGTGAAATAAGTAAATATGAGCAAAAAAGTATAGATTATAAAATGATGCGTCTAAAGGCGACGTAACGGCGTTAATTGAACAGGACTAAACGATTAATAAGTGCATTTCAAACGTGTGTTATGCAGTTGAATTATGTTAAACTAGTAAAGAATAATAAGGAGGAACAAGCATGCGTATTTATGTAAATGAAATTAAAATTAAAGACGATGGCATTTATTGCTACTCAGAAGATCCAACCGATGGGTTAGTAGAAGTAGGGCAAATGCTTGTTGATAGTGATAATTATGGATTTGCCTACTTATTAGATGATGGACAATCGTATGATTACTTGATTTTCGTTCAAGAAACATGGTCCATGTTGCATGAGAATAGAGGCAAGAAATTAATTGTAAACGATGAATTGGAATTAGAACATTTTCAAGAGGAATTAGATTATATCCTTGAGAATGTTGAAGGAAATAATAACTATGGTAAGGAGTTTGTTTCAGCTGTTGAAGAAACTTTTGACCTAAAGTGAAGCGGAGTGAAACAATATGAATCAATGGGATCAATTTTTAACACCATATAAACAAGCCGTTGATGAGTTAAAGGTAAAATTAAAAGGTTTGCGTAAGCAATATGAAGTTGGAGAAGATGCTTCACCCATTGAATTCGTTACTGGTCGAGTAAAACCAATTACGAGTATTATTGATAAGGCGAATAAAAGGGGTATACCATTTGATCGACTGCGTGAAGAGATGTATGATATTGCCGGTCTAAGAATGATGTGTCAATTTGTGGATGATATTGACGTTGTGGTTAATATGCTTAGACAGCGCCAGGATTTCAAGGTAATTGAAGAACGTGACTATATTAATAATACGAAACAAAGTGGTTATCGTTCATATCATGTGATTATTGAGTATCCGATTGAAACGCTAAATGGTCAGAAAGCTATTTTAGCGGAAATCCAAATTCGAACATTAGCGATGAATTTCTGGGCTACAATCGAACATACACTTAGATATAAATATGACGGTGATTATCCAGCAGAAATTCAGCATCGTCTTGAACGTGCAGCAGAAGCGGCATATCTTCTAGACGAGGAAATGTCTGAGATTAAAGATGAAATTCAAGAAGCACAGAAATATTATTCTCAAAAACGTGCAAAAAAACATGACTAATGAGGTGTGGGGATGCGTTATACAATCTTGTCAAAAGGTGATTCGAAATCCAATGCATTAAAGCATAAAATGATAAATCATATGAAAGACTTCCATATGGTAGAAGATGCCGTTAATCCAGAAATAGTGATTTCGGTAGGTGGAGATGGAACGTTGCTCCAGGCTTTTCACCAATATAGTCATATGTTGTCACAGGTGGCGTTTGTCGGTGTACATACAGGTCATTTAGGATTTTATGCTGATTGGTTGCCTCATGAAGTGGAAAAATTAATTATCGAAATTAATAATTCTGAATTTCAAGTCATTGAATATCCATTGTTAGAAATTATTGTGAGATACAATGATAATGGTTATGAAACACGTTATTTAGCTTTAAATGAAGCAACGATGAAGACTGAAAATGGATCGACACTCGTTGTGGATGTAGGTATTCGTGGGAAACAATTTGAGCGTTTTAGAGGTGATGGATTATGTATTTCAACACCATCAGGTTCTACTGCCTATAATAAAGCATTAGGTGGTGCGTTAATACATCCTTCACTTGAAGCCATGCAAATCGCTGAAATTGCTTCTATCAATAATAGAGTTTTTAGAACAGTGGGGTCACCACTTGTTTTGCCTAAGCATCATACATGCTTAATCACACCAGTTAATCACGACACGATACTTACCACAATTGATCATGTGAGTTTAAAACATAAAAATGTCAATGGTATCCAATTTAGAGTAGCGAACGAGAAAGTTCGATTTGCTAGATTTAGACCATTCCCATTCTGGAAAAGGGTACATGATTCATTTATAGAGAGTGAAGATGGTCGATGAAATTTGTATATAAGATTCAGCATAATGAACTGCTTAAGTCTTTTTTACAGCGTCATCAATACTCTAAAAAGACAATTAGCGCCATTAAACTTAATGGCGCTTTAATTATTAATAATAAGCATGTCACCGTTAGGAAAATGATGATGCCGGGTGATGAATTAACCATTGAGTTGCCTGAAGAAATACCTAGTGCGTATTTAATACCTTCCGATAACCCTGTTGAAGTGCTATATGAAGACGATTATTTAATTATTGTTTCTAAACCGCATCATTTAAATAGTACACCATCAAGAGAACATCCACATGATAGTTTGATAGAACGCGTATTGTACTATTTGAATGATGGACAATTTACGCATTCAGTTATTGTACCGCATATTGTTACACGTTTAGATCGTAATACCCGTGGCATTGTTGTATTTGCTAAGTATGGGCATATCCATCATTTAATGTCGACGATGGCTCTAGAAAAACGATATATGTGCGTGTGTTATGGTCAAACGCCAATCGACGGTGTGATAGAAGCGCCAATTGCAAGAGATAGTCAAAGTATTATCACTAGGAAGGTAGATCATTTGGGGAAATACGCTAAAACATCGTATAAAGCGATTGCGCATAAACCTAATGCGAGCCTATGTGAAATTAAGTTACATACCGGGCGTACACACCAAATACGCGTTCACTTTAATTATATTGGGCATCCACTTGTAGGCGATGATTTATACGAAGGAAGTCATCCTACAATTCATACGCAATCTTTACAATGTTATAAAGTGACATTCATACATCCGATTTATAATAAAGAGATTGAGATAGAGATAGATTATAAATGGCTAGACAAGATATATACAGAATTATAATAAGATTTGGAGGTGCTGACGTTGTCATTAGAAACAGAAAATAATGACTATAACAATGAGGAAGTCTATAACCAAAATTTGTTAGACGAGTTATTAATACAAGATGATATTGATCGTTTTAGAGAAGAATTTCTAGCAATGCATGAATATGAACAAAGTGAATACTTTGAAGATACAACGAATGAGAACAGACAAAAAATATTTGAATTTTTATCACCACAAGAAGTTGGGGAATTCTTTGAACAATTAGAGATTGATGATGAAGCATATGAGGACCTCTTTGATACGATGAATGCGCATTATGCGAGTAAAGTATTAGAAGAAATGTCTTCCGATAATGCTGTAGATATTTTAAATGAGCTGTCAAAACCGAAAGTAGCTAGCTTGTTAACATTAATGAACCGTGAAGATGCAAATGAAATTAAGCATCTATTACATTACGAAGAAGATACAGCCGGCGGTATTATGACGACGGAATATATTTCGCTTGATGTGAATACACCGGTTAAAGAAGCATTAATGTTAGTAAAAGAACAAGCACCAGATGCCGAAACAATTTATGTTATTTTTGCCGTAAACACGGACGGACAATTAGTTGGTGTATTATCTTTAAGAGATTTAATCGTGGCAGAAAATGATGCTTATATTGAAGATATCATGAGTGAACGTGTCATTAGTGTTAATGTAGCTGATGACCAAGAAGATGTAGCACAAAAGATGAGAGATTATGACTTTATCGCTATGCCAGTTATTGATTATCAACAACATTTATTAGGTATTATTACAATCGATGATATTTTAGATGTCATGGATGAAGAAGCGAGTGAAGACTACTCACGTTTAGCCGGGGTATCTGATATCGACTCTACGAATGATTCTGTTGTCAAAACCGCGACTAAACGACTACCTTGGTTAATCATACTTACATTTTTAGGAATGATTACTGCCACAATATTAGGAAGTTTTGAATCAACATTATCACAAGTTGCGTTGTTAGCAGCATTTATACCAATTATTAGTGGTATGTCTGGGAACTCTGGTACGCAATCATTAGCGGTGTCTGTACGTAATATTTCAACTGGAGAAATTGATGAGCAAAGTAAATTTAAGGTTGCTTTAAGAGAAGCGGGAAGTGGCTTACTATCAGGATTAGTGTGTGCCACTGTCTTATTTATTATCATCGTTGTCATTTATAGACAACCATTTTTAGCTTTAATTGTAGGGGGCAGTCTGACTATTGCGATGACAGTTGGTACATTAGTTGGTTCTATGATTCCATTGTTTATGAATAAATTGAATATTGATCCAGCTGTAGCCAGTGGACCATTTATTACAACGATAAATGATATTGTAAGTATGTTAATTTACTTTGGTTTAGCAACAACATTCATGTCATATTTAACATAGGGGGACAAAATGGAGTTTTTTTCACTAGTTATTGTAGTTCTAGCAGCTTTTTTAACACCAATTATTATCAATAGGCTGAACATCAATTTTTTACCAGTTGTCGTAGCTGAAATTATAATGGGGATTATTATTGGTCAGTCTTTTTTAAATTTAGTACATAAAGATAGTATGCTGAACATATTATCAACTTTAGGGTTTATCTTTTTAATGTTTTTAAGTGGGCTAGAAATTGATTTTAGTACGTTTAAAAAGGATAAAAGAAATCGACAAGGTACTAATAAGCATGAAAAGAATGTACCAAGTCATCTTAACTTAGCCTTAACTGTGTTTGCTTTTATCATGATTATTTCTGTTATATTAGCATACGCGTTCAAATGGTTAGGGCTAGTAGATGATGTCTTGTTAATGATTATTATTATTTCAACGATATCACTAGGTGTTGTCGTACCGACATTGAAAGAAATGAATATCATGCGTACGACCATTGGTCAATTTATATTGTTAGTGGCCGTATTAGCCGATTTAGTGACAATGGTACTGTTAACTATATACGGTGGTATCAATGGTAGTGGTAATGGTTCTGTATGGCTTTCAGCAATTCTGCTTGTCTTTACGGCCATTTTCTATATATTAGGTGTTGTATTTAAGCGTATGAAATTTTTACACCGTTTAATTGGTGGCACAACACAAATTGGTATCAGAGCAATATTTGCCCTTATCATTCTTTTAGTCGCACTTGCTGAAGGGGTAGGCGCTGAATACATACTAGGCGCATTCTTAGCTGGCGTCGTTGTATCTTTACTGAAACCAGACGAAGAATTAGTGCATACGCTCGATTCATTTGGATATGGGTTCTTTATTCCAATCTTCTTTATTATGGTGGGTGTTGATTTAAATATTCCGTCATTAATTAAAGAACCATCACTATTATTAATCATTCCAGTATTAATTATCGCTTTTATTATTTCGAAATTAATTCCAGTTTTCTTTATTCGACGATGGTTTGACAGCAAGACAACAATAGCATCAGCATTTTTATTAACGTCAACACTATCATTAGTCATTGCATCTGCTAAAATTGCAGAACAATTAAATACGATATCTTCTGAAATGTCAGGCATACTTATTTTAAGTGCGATTATTACTTGTGTGTTTGTACCAATTATTTTCAAGAAAATGTTTCCAATTCCGGATGAGGCTAATCGCAAAATTGATATTGCGTTAATAGGTAAGAATCAGTTGACGATTCCAATTGTGCAAAACTTATCACCACATCTTTATAACGTGACCTTATATTATCGTAAAGATTTAGGAGATAAACGTAATTTATCGGATCATATAACTGTGGTTGAAATCGCGCACTATGAGGAACACCTCTTAGAAAGATTAGGATTATTCAATCAAGATATTGTAGTTTGTTCTGCTAATGATGATAGTCTTAACCGAGAAGTCGCTAAATTAGCTAAAGCACATGATGTTAAGCGCGTTATTTGTCGATTAGAAAACAGTAATGAAGATGAAGAAATGAAAGGTGAAGGTATTGAAGTATTCAGTAACTTCATTAGTAATAAAATCTTCTTACAAGGCTTAATCGAAACACCAAATATGTTGAACATTTTAAGCAATGTGGAAACATCATTATATGAAATTGAAATGTTAAATCATCAATATGAAAATATTCAGTTACGTAATTTCCCATTTGGCGGTGACATTATCTTTGTACGAATTATCCGTAACAATGAATCCATCGTTCCTCATGGTGATACACAATTAAGGTATAAAGATAGACTTATCGTAACGGGCTCGAAAGAGTACGTTGATGAATTAAAATCAGATTTAGAGTTTTATTATTGATTTACGAAAATCAAAAACAAACGTGAGGGAGTGGGACAGAGAATTTAAAAAGAATTCTATCCCACTCTCTCATTATATGACCAGGTAATAATATCACTTTATAATTATGAAGCAAAAATGGTAGAATAATAATGTTAGATTAGTCTTCATTGTTTGTACAGTGAGATTAAGATATAAAAAATCGATGATTAAGGAGTTATTTCGAATGATTAACCTTGAAAATAAAACCTTCGTAATTATGGGTATTGCTAATAAACGTAGTATCGGATTTGGCGTTGCAAAGGTATTAGATCAATTAGGGGCTAAACTTGTTTTCACGTATCGTAAAGACCGTAGCCGCAAAGAATTAGAAAAATTATTAGAACAATTAAATCAAGAAGATCCTAAACTATATCAAATTGATGTTCAAAAAGATGAAGATGTAGTCAATGGTTTCGCGAAAATTGGCGAAGAAGTAGGCAATATTGATGGTGTATATCATTCTATCGCTTTTGCTAATATCGAAGATTTACGTGGCCGTTTCTCAGAAACATCAAGAGAAGGTTTCTTACTTGCTCAAGATATCAGCTCTTATTCATTAACAATTGTTGCACATGAAGCGAAGAAATTAATGCCAAATGGTGGTAGTATTGTTGCAACAACATATCTTGGTGGCGAATTTGCTGTTCAAAACTATAACGTTATGGGCGTAGCGAAAGCAAGTTTAGAAGCGAATGTGAAATATTTAGCCTATGATTTAGGTCCAGATAATATTCGTGTCAATGCGATCTCTGCAGGTCCAATTCGTACATTAAGTGCTAAAGGTGTCGGTGGCTTCAATACAATCCTTAAAGAAATTGAAGAACGTGCACCATTAAGACGAAATGTAGATCAAGAAGAAGTAGGTAAAACAGCTGCTTATTTATTAAGTGATTTCTCAAGCGGTGTGACTGGAGAGAACATTCACGTAGATAGTGGTTTCCACGCAATAAAATAATGAATACATTTAATATGGGAGCGGGACAACGAATTTATTTTAAATTCTGTCCCGTTCTCTTTTTTCAAAAAAAGGGAGTAGATTTGAATTCGTAATAAATTCAAACCTACTCCTAAAATATATTATACATTTGTATCAAATTAATCTTTGACGTCGCTATTCGCTTTATCAATAATACGTTGACGATATTTAAAGACATTGCTTGCGAGGGTCTTAAGTACTGCATAAAGAGGGACGGCAATTAAAATAAGTGTAAAGCCACCTAAATCTCCTGCAGCTAAAATAACTACAATGATAGTAAGTGGGTGAATACTCAAAGATTTACCCATAACATTCGGCGTAATGACGTTACCTTCAAGTTGTTGCGCGATTAATGTCACCACACAAACCCAAATAAATGTAGTAGGGCCATCAATTATACCTAGTATGCCTGCAGGTGCAAAAGATAACCATGGTCCTAAGAAAGGAATTAAGTTAGCTACACCGGCAAATAGTACTAATAAAGGTGTGTAAGGTAAGCCTATAATTGTATAACCAATATATAAAATAACCCCTAGGATAACACTTACTGTCACTTGTCCTTGAATGTATGATTTTAAAGTGAAGTTTAAATCTTTCATTAAATCGACTACAAATACTTTACGCTCTCCTTTGAAAAATTTAGCAAGCGCAGGAATAAATTTTTCATGATCTTTTAACATGTAAATTAAGAAGAACGGGACCATGATAAGTAAGAAGACAGTTGAAATAAATGACGTAATGTAAGAGAATGAGTTGGCTAAAATACCTGTCAAACTGTCACTCATTGATTTAACGGCTGAATTAATTCTATCTGTTACGTCACTTGGAAGTTTATCCATTTGAGTAAGTGAGAAATTAACAATCTGTTCAGCCTCTTTTTGTAATGATGGTGCCGCTTTAATTAAGCTGTTCACATTCGAAATAATGATTGGTGCTATAAATGCGACAACGATTGCAATGATAGCAATTAAACCAATAAAGATGGTTGTAATACTTGCCCAACGTGGGAATCCCCACTTTTC
This sequence comes from Staphylococcus sp. GDY8P47P, assembly GCF_016892225.1. Taxonomy (NCBI): domain Bacteria; kingdom Bacillati; phylum Bacillota; class Bacilli; order Caryophanales; family Staphylococcaceae; genus Staphylococcus; species Staphylococcus sp. GDY8P47P. The sequence continues at coordinate 130,912 of NZ_JAFENV010000007.1, forward strand.
AAGAATATTTTGAAAAGGTAAGCAGATATAAAATAAAAATCCGCTAATCATAAATGGAAGAAACACAGAACCAATAATGGTTACAATAGGTGCAAAAACGCTTTGTACTTCCATAAACAATTTAATTAGCACGAACAAGATAATTAGGGCAATACCTGTTCGAAACCAAACTTTGTTAAGCATATGCTTACGTCCTCCTATTTTCATTTGTTCACTATTTATTAAGTATATATCAATTAAGACATGTTAAAAAGGGAAATTTTAACTTCAAGAAATACTCAGAAATGCATCACACCTAAATTTAGATACGTAAACCAAACCTTCAACAAACCTAAAACAACACCACAACTTTCAAATTAAAATACGGTGGGGCCCCAGCACAGAGAATTTCGCAAAGAAATTCCACAAGCAAAGCAAGCTGGGGTGGGCCCCAGCACAGAGAATTTCATAAAGAAATTCCACAAGCAAAGCAAGCTGGGGAAAAGCTTATCCGTATTAAATCGTCTTCTTTCCCTAATAACTATGATTAAATTACCAAATTTCATGAATATGAAACATTTGTTTTTTTCAGAGATTTAAAAGTCATCGTGAACTTGATACAATGAGTATATTCTATTTAGGGGGCGTCAATGTCATGTCGAATTTTAAAGCAGGCAAAATTAATAAACATATCTTACATAGTCATATCTTAGAAAGAGATGTTACATTATCAGTTTATTTGCCTGAAGATTATTCTGAACTATTCAAATATCAAGTCATTATTTGTTTTGACGGGTTAGATTTTTTAAGATTTGGAAGACTTCAACGTGAATATGAACGTTTAAGAAGAGAGGATGAAATTCAACGCGCAATTATTGTCGGTTTCCATTATGAAGATGTTGATAAGCGTCGAGAAGAGTTTCATCCACAAGGAAGTAGAAGTCAGAAGACGATACAAGCCGTAGGTAAAGAGTTACTACCATTTATTGATCATACGTTTCCAACCTATAAAGTAGGAAACGCCAGAATTTTAATGGGTGATAGTCTTGCAGGCAGTATAGCACTATTAACTGCATTAACGTATCCAACCATATTCAGTCAAATTGCAATGCTTAGTCCACATTCAGATGCTACAGTTATAGATAAATTTAATCATTGCTTACAGTATAATGAATTATCTATTTGGCATGCGATAGGGTTAGAAGAGGAAGATTTTGCTTTACCAACAACGGGAGAACGTGCGAACTTTTTAACACCAAATAGAGCGCTTGCAGATGTGATTAAAGATAAGGGTGTGACCTACCATTATTTAGAGTTTGAAGGCGGGCATACTTGGAAATCTTGGAAGCCATTATTACCAGATGTACTAACGTATTTTCTTGGTGATGAAGTAACGGCACCATCAGATGAAGTTTAATTCGTTTTATTAGGAAAAGGGGAATCAAGGGTACAGTGTCGGGTTGTAAAATGATTTTTTGATGATGCGAAATGAAATATTTAATTATTGTAAACCTTTTCAAAAAATTCTGCTAACTAATAACGTAAAATATAGAATTTTGCTATAATGGTAATATGTTAAACAAAGGAGGAATTTAAATGAATATAGGATTAGCATTAATTCCGTCAAAATCATTTCAAGATGAAGTGAACGGTTATCGTAAACGTTATGATACTGAATATGCACGTATCATGCCTCATATCACGATCAAGTCACACTTTGAAATCAATGATGATGAATTAGATTCAGTAAAAGAAGAAGTTAAAAAAAGATTAGAAGGTTTTAAACCAGTTGAAGTACATGCAACAAAAGCTTCAAGTTTTAAACCAACTAACAATGTGATTTATTTTAAAGTTGCTAAAACTGACGAATTAGAACAGCTTTTCAATTTATTTAATACTGAAGATTTTCATGGTGAAGCGGAGCATCCATTTGTACCGCACTTTACAATTGCTCAAGGTTTAACAAGCCAAGAATTTGAAGATATATTTGGTCAAGTAGAATTAGTAGGGGTAGACCTTAAAGAAAATATTGAAGAACTTTCATTGTTACGCTATGACGAGGATGAAGATAAATGGAAAGTGATTGATACTTTCAAATTAGCGTAATTGTAAATAATAAGTAAAATAAAATCTAGTTAATGTACATTGTTTGCACGTTAACTAGATTTTTTAGTGTTTTATATTATATACGATTTACTTTGCCTCGGCGCTTAATAAAATAAATGCCGTAGAAAATAGCCAATATTAAAAAGATCGCGGCAGAAAAGTAAAATGTATTACTTAGCCCGTTAGAAAATTGAGCGATTAAACCACCAAATAAAGGACCAATCATAGAGCCAAAGCCTTGTACGCTGTTAAAGACGCCCCAAGTTTCCTCTTGTTCAGCGGGGTCAATTTGTCCTGCCATAAATGTATTCCATGCTGGTAATAATATGCCATACATTAATCCTATAAATATTGCTACGATCCATACGACAACAATATTGGTTACTAGTGATAAACCGAAGATAAATGCTGTAAATAGTAAAAAGCCTACAAAAATAACGGCATACATAAATCCTTTACTATTTTTATCGATAATCTTAGATAAGAATAGCATTGAAATCGCACAACCTGCGCCACCGATAGCAATGGCAACGGTATACTCAATTGTACTAACACCAACTACCTTTGTCGCATATGTTGGTAGTATAGGTAACAACGCTGAGATAGATGCACCTTGTAACAAAATGCCCGGGAATAATACCAAATGGCGTTTCATAACGTTGACAATTTGTCCTAATTGTTCACTCACAGGTTTCGTATTATAATTTGTTAATTTAACGTCAACAAAATAATACAACACCCATGCAATAACTACGACGAGTGACATCATGAATGCAAATCGAGTTGGATGTATTTTAACTAATACATTCATAAACGCCCAACCAACAAGTAAACCTAACAACCAAGAAAAGTAGACATAACCCATTTGTTTACCACGCTGTGCTTCTTCTACACTTGATAACATGATGACCCATATAGGGCTAACTGCAATACCTAGCATGATTGCACTAATAATGATTACTATAGGGTTAGCTGGAAACCAAATGACTAAGAATAAACTCATAAAAGCTAATAAAAATCCTAGGGTTAATACTAGCTTAGTACCAAATTTTTTTAAGAGAAATCCAATGACAAAATTTGTTGCTGCATCGGATATAAAGTGAATTGATAATGCCGCTGATGTTACTGCTACTGCAATCGAAGTAACGGTTGGTAAGTAATTAACGTAACTTAATACATACATACCTCTTGCAAATTCCATTAAGAATAAAATAACGAGCATTATCTTAAAGTTGTTACTAATTCCTTTACTACTTAACGAAGAATTTGGCATACAAAGGTACCTTTCCGTAAATTTCCTGTTGTTGTGATGAACTGTCCAGGATATTTAGTAAATCGGTACATAATCTATAGGTTGAATGATCAACTTTTTCTTCAGTCATTTTATTAGTCATAGTTTGTAATCGTTCTTCATGATTAGTTAAGTCAGAAACAATTTCGATAGCTTCCTCAGGTGTGTTTGCAATTTTTCCGTATGATTTATCTTGGAAATACAATGCGTTTTCAAGTTCTTGACCTGGTGCAGGATTTAAAAATATCATTGGTAAACTACGTGTTAAACCTTCAGAAATTGTAATCCCACCTGGTTTTGTAATCATAATTTGACTTGAAGCCATCCATTCATTCATATGTTTGGTATAACCTAGAATGAGTACGTTATCATATGACTTAAATTGTGCTTCTAAAGTACGTTTTAGTGCTTTACTACGTCCGCAAATCATCACGATTTGTGATTGAGGACTCTTCTTCAGGATACTATCAATCATATAGTCAAATCCTTTAGAAACGCCAAATGCGCCTGCAGACATTAAAATAGTTGGTTTATCAGGATTTAAATGATGCTTTTGTAACCAAACTACTTTATCGATATCAGATTCGAACTTATCAGAAATTGGTATGCCAGTTACTTTGATATCAGAAGCTGGAATACCTGCATTGATAAAATCACGCTTAGTATCTTCAGTAGCGACATAATATCGATGAGAATTAGGCGTTATCCAGTTTTTTTGCAAACGATAATCTGTCATAACCGTTGCAATTGGAATGTTCATGTTAAATTGCTTAGTCAACACTGACATTACTGGTGTAGGGAACGTCAATAAGATTAAGTCTGGCTTTTCTTTAAGCAGCAAATTGATCAATTTATTTAATCCATAATATTTATAAAAACATTTATCTAACTCATCAGGGCGACTATAATAAAAGTTCTTATACATATTTCTAAAATATTTAAAGCTATTGATATACCATTTTTTGCAAATAGAAGTTAAAATTGGATGTGCTTCCATAAACAAGTCATGCTCAATAACTGATAGGTGAGACAAGTTCATTTCGTTAAGTTGATCAACAACACTTTGAGTCACCTGTAAATGTCCGTTTCCAAATGAGCCGGTAATAATCAATATCTTTTTATTTTGAGTAACCATTAATAGTCACCCTCCATTAATTTAAATTTAAAATACACATTAACGTATTTAATGCGAACTGTAATAGCATTAAATACGGATACTCAGTTATCGTATTATATTTATACCCTTTATTAACAGTATAAATTTCATTTATAGTGCATTATAGCATACTAACGAAGTTAACATCATCTTTATATCACTATCCTAGCACTAATATATTTAAATGTATTGAATTGTAGTGATATATATAGGAAATTTTAAAATAATTAACGCTTAATTAATAATTTCTTCACTTTATTGATTCATATATTGAGTGTGAGGTTAAAACTAATATTTTAATGATTATAAATTTATCAACAACTTCAAAACGTGTATAATAAACTTATTGTAAAAAAAGGAGCGATACATTTTGAATGCGAATGAGTTGTTCGAAAAAATACGAGTAAAACAAGTAATAGGTACTTTAGATATAAATGTTACAGATATCACTACAGATTCACGTACCGCAAGTGAAGGAAGTATATTCGTCGCATCAAAAGGTTACACGGTTGATAGCCATAGATTTTGTCAGAATGTTGTAGACCAAGGCGCAAAAGTCATTGTAGTTAATCAACAACAAGACATTAGCGGGAACGTAACGCAAGTTATTGTACCAGATACATTAAGAGTTGCTAGCTTATTAGCGCATACACTATATGACTATCCGAGCCATCAATTAACGACAATTGGTGTAACAGGGACAAATGGTAAAACTTCAATTGCTACGATGATCCATCTCATTTATAGAGGATTAGGCAAAGGTAGTGCATATTTAGGAACGAATGGTTTCCAAATCAACGAATATAAAACTAAAGGTGCAAACACGACACCAGAAACGGTCTCTTTGACTAAAAAGATTAAACAAGCTGTCGATGAAGATGCGGAAGTTATGACTATGGAAGTATCTAGCCACGGCTTATCATTAGGAAGATTAAGAGGCGTTGAATTTGATGTAGCGGTATTCTCTAATTTGACACAAGATCATTTAGATTTCCATGGCACAATGGAAGCTTACGGTCACGCTAAGTCATTATTATTTAGTCAATTAGGAGAAGATTTATCGAAAGAGAAGTATGCCATTGTCAATAATGATGACGCATTCTCTGAGTACTTGATGTCAGTGACACCATATGAAATTTTTACGTATGGTATAGATCACGATGCGCAATTTATGGCTACCAATATTCAAGAATCTTTACAAGGTGTTCAGTTTGATTTTGTTACACCTATTGGTACTTATAATGTTAAAACCCCATATGTAGGTAAATTTAATATTTCAAATATCATGGCTGCCATGATTGCTGTTTGGAGTAAGGGTACGTCAATGGAAGATATTGTTAAGGTGGTTGAAACTTTAGAGCCAGTTGAAGGTCGTTTAGAAGTGCTTGATCCATCGTTACCGATAGATTTAATTATTGACTATGCACATACAGCGGATGGAATGAATAAATTAATAGATGCTGTGAAACCTTTCGTAAAACAGAAATTAATCTTTTTAATTGGTATGGCTGGAGAACGTGACTTAACTAAGACACCTGAAATGGGTGCAGTAGCATGTAGGGCAGATTATGTTATATTCACACCAGATAATCCAGCTAATGACGATCCTAAAATGTTGACAGCTGAACTCGCTAAAGGTGCTACACATGATCATTACATTGAATTTGAGGACAGAGCTGAAGGTATTAGACACGCCATTGATGTGGCCGAACCAGGAGATACAGTCGTATTAGCTTCTAAAGGAAGAGAACCATATCAAATCATGCCTGGACATGTTAAGGTACCTCATAGAGATGATTTAATTGGACTGGAAGCAGCATACAAGAAATTTGGCGGTGGCTCTGGTGAACATTAAACAATTAACTATTAATGGTGAAATTGTTAATGCATATCTATGTATTATTGAAGCAACAGAGCAAATCATGATAGCTATACCTGATGTATTTTGGTCAATAGAACTAGATGTACATATGGATAGTGACGACATTAAAGAAGAATTGATAATGCAACTATTTGCATTTGTAGATGAAGAAGCAGCGATACATATTGCTTCAAATTTAACAAAATGGATTGCGAATGATTTTAAAGGAGATTAATAGATGAGTTTAAAAGAAGAAGTTGAATCAAGAAAGACGTTCGCCATCATCTCTCACCCAGATGCTGGTAAAACGACATTGACTGAAAAGTTATTATATTTTAGTGGTGCTATAAGAGAAGCGGGTACAGTTAAAGGTAAAAAAACAGGGAAATTTGCAACAAGTGACTGGATGAAAGTCGAACAAGAACGTGGTATCTCAGTAACAAGTTCAGTTATGCAATTTGATTATGATGACTACAAAATTAATATTCTAGATACACCAGGACACGAAGACTTCTCAGAAGATACTTACCGAACATTAATGGCAGTGGATAGTGCGGTAATGGTTATTGACTGTGCCAAAGGTATTGAACCGCAAACCTTGAAATTATTTAAAGTATGTAAAATGAGAGGTATTCCGATTTTTACATTTATTAATAAATTAGACCGTGTAGGTAAAGAGCCATTTGAATTATTAGATGAGATTGAAGAAACATTAAACATCGATACGTACCCTATGAATTGGCCAATTGGTATGGGGCAAAATTTCTTTGGTATTATTGACCGTGATTCAAAGTCTATCGAACCTTTTAGAGATGAAGAAAATGTCTTACACTTAAATGATGATTATGAATTACAAGAATCACATCCCATTAGTAATGACAGTGCATTTGCGCAAGCGATTGAAGAATTCATGCTCGTAGAAGAAGCGGGTGAAGACTTTGACAATGATGCGCTATTGAATGGTGAACTGACACCGGTGTTCTTTGGTTCTGCTTTAGCTAACTTTGGTGTACAAAACTTCTTGAATGCCTACGTTGATCATGCACCTATGCCGAATGCACGTCAAACAAATGAAGAAGTTGAAGTAAGTCCTTTCGATGATGAATTTTCTGGATTTATCTTCAAAATACAAGCCAATATGGATCCTAAACATCGTGACAGAATTGCATTTATGCGTGTCGTAAGTGGCGCATTTGAACGTGGTATGGACGTAACTTTACAACGTACGAATAAAAAACAAAAAATCACACGTTCAACATCATTTATGGCTGACGATAAAGAAACAGTGAATCATGCCGTAGCCGGAGATATCATTGGTTTATATGACACAGGTAACTATCAAATTGGAGACACATTAGTTGGTGGTAAACAAAAATATAGTTTCCAAGACTTACCACAATTTACTCCTGAAATATTTATGAAAGTTTCAGCTAAAAACGTAATGAAACAAAAACATTTCCATAAAGGGATTGAACAACTTGTTCAAGAAGGTGCAATCCAATACTATAAAACGCTTCATACGAACCAGATTATTTTAGGTGCCGTAGGACAACTACAATTTGAAGTATTTGAACACCGTATGAAAAATGAATATAATGTTGATGTTGTAATGGAACCTGTCGGTAGAAAAATTGCGCGTTGGATTGAAAATGAAGATGATATTCAAGACAAAATGAACACATCTCGCTCAATATTAGTAAAAGATAGATATGATAATTTTGTCTTCTTATTCGAAAATGAATTTGCAACACGATGGTTCGAAGAAAAATTCCCAGAAATTAAATTGTATAGTCTTTTATAAGCATACGATTGAAAAAGAAGGGTATTAACAACAAGCTCATCTCTTTAAATTTTACAATTTATTGAACGCAAATGGTTTATTTATATGGCGTATGGTGTATAATACACTTAACAAATGAATACCTATGACAATTTGTCAGAGGGGAGTAACTTGAGAATCATCATTACATTTGATGATTAGCACTTTATCGTCATTACGAAGTATGGACTTCCGGTAAAGTGGGCAATTATTTGCTAAGTGAGACCTTTGCTATTATTTAGCATAGGTCTCTTTATTTGTATTCAAACAAAAAGGAGCTGTCCACTATGGATCCGAGTTTAATTTTACCCTACTTGTGGGTAATTCTCGTTCTTGTATTTTTAGAAGGGCTATTAGCAGCTGATAATGCTGTTGTTATGGCCGTTATGGTTAAACATTTACCACCTGAACAACGTAAAAGAGCTTTATTTTATGGTTTACTAGGTGCATTTGTATTTCGTTTTCTTGCCTTATTCTTAATTAGTATTATTGCTAATTTCTGGTTTATTCAAGCACTGGGTGCCGCATATTTAATTTTCATGTCTATAAGAAATCTGTGGCAATTTTTCCATAAAAAACACGAAGATCAACCTGAAGGTGATGATCATCATTTCGACGATGATGGTGTTGAAAAGAAAGTCGGACCAATGCAATTCTGGGGTACTGTGTTAAAAGTTGAATTTGCAGATATCGCTTTTGCTATTGATTCTATGTTAGCTGCCATGGCTATTGCTGTTACATTACCTACAGTTGGCATTCATTTTGGTGGCATGGACTTAGGTCAATTCTCAGTTATGTTTATTGGTGGCATGATCGGTGTTATTTTAATGCGTTTTGCTGCTACATGGTTTGTTGACCTATTAAACAAATACCCTGGCTTAGAAGGTGCTGCCTTTGCAATTGTAGGATGGGTAGGTATTAAATTAGTTGTCATTGTACTTGCGCATGAAGACATCGGTATTTTACCTGAACACTTCCCTCATAGTACATTATGGCAAGCTATTTTCTGGACAGTTATGATTCTATTAGTTGTTATCGGTTGGTTAACATCAGTACGTAGTAACAAAAAGAAAACTAAATAATTTGGCTTAAACGCTTCATTCGAGTCTTTTAAATTTGATGAGAACCATTAAATTTAAAAGGCTTTTTTATTTTTTATAGAATGATATATATAAATGGTAAGAAAAATTCAGATTTGAACCTTCAATTCATTGCCAATTGGCAATAATGATATTAAACTTTAATTAATGTATAAATAAATTAAACAAAACCACAACCATATAAACATAATGCAACGTTACCATAATAGATTGTGAGTGAATCGATAGGAGTGGACACCTTTGGATAATGATAAAAAACACGTAATACCACGTGAACAATATCGTCGAAAACGACACGAGTATTTTCATAACGAAGAGCGTGAAGAACGATTAGCACGTGAGAAAGCACAGCGTGAAAGACTTGCACAAAAAGAGCAAGAACAGGCAAAAGTTAATGAAGAACGTGTTAAAGATAACATGCGAAAAGCAAGAATTGAGAAATTGACGCAAGAAGAAATTCAGCAACAGCAACATTTAGCCAAATTACGTTCTGAAAATGAATCTGAATATGCGGCAGACGAAAAAGAACATCATTTAACATTGCCTGAGGAGCAACAACTTAAAAATGAGGACAAAGATAATAAACCGATAGCATCAAAATCTAAAGTTGAAACAGGTAATAAGACTAATGAAGATGAAAATGAGCTATCTTCAAATCAAAGTGGTATAGAACCTAAATATAGTAGATTAGAAAAGAATAAAGGCAAAACTCAGCATGCGAGCGTTAGTAAACAAGATGCGCATCAACGTGATGATATTAGCACATACAAAGGAGAAAAAGGTACCTCAGAAGCTAATACTACGTTTGATTTAGAAACGCATGATAGTGAAATGATAGAATCACAAGATTTAAAGACGAATGAGCATCATGCTTCAAAACAGGTATCCACATCTCATCAAGATCATAAAGATGATGAAGGTGCGGCGCATGGTAATACAACACGTCATAATTCAAATCCAACGAATCATGAAGAAGCAAGTGAGCATGAACACGATAAGTCTAATCATAATGATATGATGGACAAAGTAAAATCATTCTTAACATTACATTGGCTTAAAATTGTTATCGTAGTTGCAATTATATTAATTATCATATTAATTAGTGCAATTATTTCAACAATTAACCAAAATAGTAGTATTGAACAAAGTAGTCATCAAAATACAAAATATACAACAACAATGAAAAATGCAGATACCGCTGTAAAATCAGTGGTAACAGTTGAGAACGACACACCTAAGAATCCAACAACACAAACAACTGATAAAACAAATATAAATACAAATTCAAATAACGAAGTTGGTTCAGGTGTCGTCTACAAAGCTGTAGGCGATACCTTTTTTATTTTAACGAATACACATATAGTCGGTAATAACGATAAGGTTAACATTACATATGATGATAATAAGGCAGCTACAGCTACAGTAGTTGGCAAAGATATGTGGTCAGATATTGCAGTGCTTAAAGCAACGATCAATAACAAAAATGTTCAACCTATTAAAATCGGTCGTTCAAATCAATTGAAGTTAGGTGAAAGCATCTTAGTTGTGGGTAATCCGTTAGGCAATGATTTTAAAAACACAGTAACAAAAGGTATTGTTTCTGGATTAAACAGAGCAGTACCGGTCGATTTCGATAAAGATAATAAAAATGATGAACTGATTAATACGTTTCAAATAGATGCTTCGGTAAATCCTGGTAATTCAGGAGGTGCTGTCGTTAATCAAGATGGGGAACTCGTAGGTGTAGTATCACTGAAAATAAACATGCCGAATATTGAAGGTATGGGATTTGCTATTCCAATAGATGATGCACGTGCAATTGCTTCAGAACTAGAGAAAAAAGGTGAAATTCAATATCCTAATACTGGTATTGGCATTAAAAATGTTTCAGAGTTATTACCATATGAAAGAGCATTATTTAAAGTCCCTGAAGATGTTCAAAGCGGAATTGTAGTAGAAAAATTGAAAGATGATGGATTAGGTAAAAAATCAGGTTTAAAAATTGGTGATGTAGTTGTAGAATTAGATAGTAAATCAATTCAAAATAATTTACAGTATAGACAAACTATTTTTAGCCATAGACAAGATTTAAAAACATTGTCGGCTAAAATTTATAGAGAAGGTAAGTCTCAAGAGATAAAAATAAAATTGAAATAACGTTGAGGTGACAAATGCGTGTCTATTTTTAGTAAGTTACTTAAAAAATCTAGTCCTCAACAGGGGATAGTTTTATATTATTTGATAGCCATAGTTGTCGCTTTCTTATTACTAAATCTCCCTTTTGTGCACAAACAAGGTGTAGATGTTAGTCCAATTGATACACTGTTCGTAGCTGTATCAGGGATTAGTGTAACTGGACTGTCTCCCGTTAACATTGTAGATACATACTCAACATTTGGCCAAATTATTATACTAATCATCTTAAATATAGGCGGTATTGGTGTCATGGCGATTGGTACAGTGTTGTGGGTTGTATTAGGCAAACATATAGGTATCCGTGAACGCCAATTGATCATGTTAGACAATAATAAGGATACTATGAGTGGAACTGTAAAGTTAATTTTAGAGATCATTAAAACAATCTTAACTATTGAGTTTATTGGTGCATTGCTATTAGCATTTTACTTCTATAGAGATAATCCTGATTTGAAAAATGCGCTCATGCAAGGATTATTTGTTTCAGTATCCGCTACTACAAACGGTGGATTAGACATTACAGGTCAATCCTTAATCCCGTATGCTAAAGATTATTTTGTACAAACGATAGTTATGTTTCTCATTGTATTAGGTTCAATAGGGTTTCCTGTATTATTGGAAATTAGAGCCTATGTTAGAAACAGAGTTAGTCATTTTAGATTTTCATTATTTACCAAAATCACAACTTGTACATATTTATTTCTATTTATCTTTGGTGTCTTAGCTATTTTAGCTTTAGAACATCATCATGCTTTCAAAGGTTTAAGTTGGCATCAATCACTATTTTACGCACTATTTCAATCAGCAACAACACGTAGTGCAGGATTACAAACAATTGATGTTACAAACTTTAGTGATGCAACGAACGTTATCATGAGTATTTTAATGTTTATAGGCTCATCGCCAAGTTCAGTTGGTGGTGGTATACGTACAACAACATTCGCGATACTCATTCTCTTTGTCATTAACTTTAATAATAATACTGAAAAGACAGCGATAAAAGTCTTCAATAGAGAAATACATGTGGTTGATATTCAACGTTCATTTGCAGTTTTTACGATGGCATCAATTTTAACATTTGTAAGTATGGTTATTATTCTTGCAACAGAAAAGACTAATTTATCATTTCTACAAGTATTTTTTGAAGTCATGTCAGCATTTGGAACATGTGGTTTATCTTTAGGTGTGACAGATGATATTAGCGGTCTTACGAAAGTAATACTGATGATCTTAATGTTCATTGGTCGTGTTGGTTTAATATCATTTATTATTATGATAGCTGGACGTAAAGAACCTGATAAATACCATTATCCTAAAGAACGTGTACAAATTGGCTAAGTTTAAGATATTAAGTTGAATAGTTAAATCATTTAAAACGTTATGGTATTAATTTGAATAAGACATATATCTATAGCAAGCTGGGATAGAACGAATTCAAGATAATTTGTTCTGTCCCAGTTTTTGGTTAGAAATAAATAGCACCCGTAGTTTAATAAATGTTAAACTATCTTTAAATAAGGGGTGTGTAAATTGGAGAAAAATGAACATATAAATATAGATATCTTAGCAACTTCAGATATGCATAGTCATTTTATGAACGGAGACTTTGGTTCAAATATCTATCGTGCAGGAACTTACGTTAAAAATGTGAGAGATAATAATGATAAAGTCATTTTATTAGATAGTGGAGGCAGTATTGCTGGCTCGATGGCTGCGCATTATTATGCAGTTGTGGCGCCATACAAACGTCATCCAATGATTAAATTGATGAATGCGATGCAGTATGATGCTAGCGGTGTAAGCCCAGACGATTTCAAATTTGGTTTATCATTTCTAACAAAAGCTGTTTCACTATCTCGATTTCAATGGTTATCTGCAAATATAGAGTTTGCGCTCACAAAAGAGCCATACTTCTCAACGCCTTATATCATCAAAGAGTATGATAATGTTAGACTCGCGATTGTTGGCTTAACTGCTGATGGGCTCATGAAAAATGAATTTGCTGAAATGGAGAAAGCTGTCAGTATTGAAAAAGCTTTACTATCTGCAAAACGATGGATTAGATATATTCATGAAAGTGAACATCCTGACTTTTTAATCGTGATATATCATGGAGGCCTCTATAAAATCAATCAAACCAATACTAGACATAGTAAAGGGTCGCATGAAGCGGAAAAAATTATGAAAGAAATTGGTGTCATCGATTTGATGATCACTGCACACCAACACCAAACCATTATTGGAAATGACTTTGAAACTGTATATGTTCAAGCAGGACAGAATGCACAAGAGTTGGTACACGTGAAGATTAAATTTAAAAAACGCACTAATTCTTTTGAAAAAGAAGACATTCAATCTACTGTAATCAATTTAAGTGAATATCCAGAAGATCAAGCATTACTCGAAACAACGTATTATGATCGAAAAGCACTAGAACATTGGTCTAAGGAAATCGTTTCTAATAATAAAGTTAATTTAGACGTTAATGGATTAGAAGATTTGTTAAGTAAACCACACCCATTTACCCAATTATTACATGACAGTCTACATTTGGCTTTTGACAATGAAATTACGTGTGCTAATGTGCCTAAAAATGGTGAAAAGGGATTAAAAGGTATTGTTACGAATGAAGATGTATATAACGCTTATCCACATCCAGATAAAGCAATAGATATCACTTTAAAGGGTCATCAAATTAAAAAGATGATTGAATATACGTACTCTTATATTCAATTTGAACACAAACAATTAAGTATGACAATTATTGATGAAACACGATGTACGATGTGGCAAGGATTCGATTATATCGTGGATATGTCTGCACCACGCTTTAACAGGGTGACATTAAAGGGTCTTGAATTAGATAAACACTATAGAGTAACGATGACAGATTATTGCTATAGAAATTACCGTCAATATTTAGAGTCTGAATCAACATTGCATTCTACATGTGATCAACCAATGAGCACACTTATAGCTACAAGACTCAATCAATCTGATTTCAATCTAAATGTTGATGCTAACTTTATAGTTAAATATTAAATCAGCTCTATATAATAAAACGTTGCTGAAACGCAAATGACTACAAAAAAACTTTTCTTAGCTCAAACACTAAGAAAAGTTTTTTATCCATGAAATATTAATAATAATATAATTGCAACAATTTGTCCTAAAGATGTTGTTACGATGCGACGTGTATATTGATAACTCAATGATAAAAGAAGTTGAGCTACGAAAATAAACGCCACGATCCACCATTTGTCTAAATAGATAAATAATGAACTAGAACATAATGCAGTTATTAATATGATTAACCAAGTAGGTAATTTAAAACGCGTTAATTCTTTTTGTAAAATCGTTCTCATATATAACTCATGACAAGGTATAACAAAAATTAATGTTACTAACATTTGCCATTTGAAATAAACACCTGTTCTTGATAATTCTTTAATGAGTTCTGCATAAGTAATTTGTGGAGATAGCAATGAAAAGATTAATTGTATAATAACCAATATAATACCCGTAACAATACCAACGCCAATAGAAGTTAATAAGCGTTTAGATTCGATGTCTCGTTGGTAAAATACATAACTAATACCTGCAATTAACATAATACCGGTATATAAATACCAATATTCTTGATGTTCTCCCCACATTACAAATAAAATCAAATGGAATACAATGAAACTTGCTATAAACCAAATTAAAGCTTTTGATATATTTTTCATTTTAATGTATACCTTCTTATTCAACGATAGTATATCGTTTATGATTAATAACCGTTTTCTCAGGTAAGTCTAATTCATTGAATTTATCCATAATTGTTAAGTCTACAATAACTGAATTGTCATTAATTTTCTCAACACGGCCTCTTAAACCGTCATAAAATTCTACGATATTTCCTACTTCTGCAACAGTCATACCGAGTCCTCCTAAAATCATAGCTAGACTATATTGTACTAAAAATTACCATAATAATAAACAAATATATGCTAAAATTGGCAAATAATATTTTAATTATGAAAATAATGTCAAATTTGAGTAAATGATTGGCAAAATAAATAAATATAAGGCATAACTTAATTAAGGGCATATACGAGTGAGACAAAGGAGAGATAAAGATGAAATTTGTAAGTAATAATAATATTACAGATCCTACAATGAATCTTGCTATGGAAGAATATGTGTTAAAACACTTACCTTCAGACGACAGTTACTTTTTATTTTATGTAAATGGTCCGTCAATTATTGTTGGAAAAAATCAAAACACTATAGAAGAAGTAAATAAACAGTATGTGGATGAGCATAATATTCATGTTGTGCGTCGTATTTCAGGTGGAGGTGCTGTATATCACGATCAAGGTAATTTAAACTTTAGTTTTATTACAGACGATGATGGTAATAGCTTCCATAATTTCAAAAAATTTACAGAGCCAATTGTACAAGCACTTCAATCAATGGGCGTAGATGCAGAAATGACGGGACGTAATGATATTCAAGTTGGACAAGCTAAAATTTCAGGAAATGCGATGGTTAAAGTTAAAGACAGAATGTTTAGTCATGGCACATTAATGTTAAATAGTGACTTGGGAGAAGTACAAAACGCATTAAAAGTTAACCCTAAAAAAATTCAATCTAAGGGTGTTAAGTCGGTACGTAAGCGTGTCGCAAATATTGATGAATTCTTAGAAGAATCAATCTCTATTGATGACTTTAAACAAATCATCTTGAAAACAATCTTTGGTGAACATGAAGTCGAAGAATATAAATTAACTGATGAAGATTGGAAGAATATTGAAGGGTTAAGTAACGAGAAATATCGCACATGGGAATGGAATTATGGTCGAAATCCTAAATACAATTTTGAACGCGATGAAAAATTTGAAAAAGGATTTGTACAAATTAAGTTTGATGTGAAAAAAGGTAAAATTGAACATGCTAGAATCTTCGGTGACTTCTTTGGTGAAGGCGATGTTACAGAGTTAGAAGAAGCACTTATAGGCGTCTTACATGACTATAATCATATTAAAGAAGCGATGGAAGAATTTGATTTCTATCATTATTTCGGCGCTATTGAAAAAGAAGATATCTTAAAATTAATGTCTTATTAAAATGGTATAAATACTAAGTCGAAAAGCACAAAGATATAAATGTACTGAACCACTAAAGTTAAAATTAACTTGGTAGGTTAGACGTTTAAATATCTTTGTGCTTTTTATGTTATAAATTTGTATTATAAAATGGGAGGACATTTTACTACATTAATAGTACCTATTTTATTTTTATTATTCATTAGGCCCCGCTTGAGTAGGTTCTTGCAATCCATAAGGAGAGTTTTTACTTAATTCTCGCATTCTTTCTATTTCTTCATCAGTGGGATTGTTAAAATCTATACCTTCATTTAATGCTTGCTCTCTTGCACTATTTACAGGTTGCTGAAATTGTTGGCTATTTTGAAAATTTTCGGATTGATTGTTTTGTTGTGTATTAACTTCATGCTGATTGCTTTGGACATTATGTTGTTGAGTTTGAAATTGCTCTTGAGTATTTGCTTGTTGAGTTTGTGATTGTTCTTGGCTGTATTGCTTCTCTTCATTTGAAGCTGCTTCTTTCTTTTGATCTTTTGATTTCTCTTTCTTTTTAATAGGCTCATTTGACTTTTTACTAGAACTTGATTCTGTTTTTTTATTAGCATCATCTTTATTTGATGAATCGTTGTTGCCACATGCACCTAATATTAATAAACTACTAAATAATAAAACAAAAACCTTTTTCATTATGAAACTCCTTTATTGATAAAAATGTAGCAATTTATAAATTTAACAAGTATAATGAGCAATTTTTTCATTAATCCAATTTTTGTAGAACCTTAATTTTGATGAAGATCACTTAAAAAATAGAAAAAACCCTCCGATTTACGGAGGGTTTTAAATGACGGAAACGGAGGGATTCGAACCCTCGCGCCGCTCTCGCGACCTACACCCTTAGCAGGGGCGCCTCTTCAGCCAACTTGAGTACGTTTCCATATGGCTCCGCAGGTAGGATTCGAACCTACGACCGATCGGTTAACAGCCGATAGCTCTACCACTGAGCTACTGCGGATTAATATGTATTTATATAATGTATCTCTATGAGCACAAATATTATTATATCAATAAACTTAAAATTTGCAAGGGATTATATTCAAAAAATATACGGAACATTTACACTATATTAATATAAAAGTTCCGTATGATTTAAAATTAAACGTGAAACTAGTTATCTTGCAATAGTGAATAATGTGAAAGTGCTTCGAAAATATTTAAAGTTGTTTTTTCATAATCAATTGGCATTTCTGGATTGTTTGATTTCATACGTGATTGTTTATCAACCATGTAATAATAGAATATGCAGTTAGAGTATTGGTGCCAAATGCTATGATAGGATACATTCAGTGTTAACGTTTGGTGATTTGCGAAGATGATTTTACATTTTCGATTTTTAAGAGGTTTGATTTCATGAACATAATGCATATTGATCCACATGTTTTCTTCTAAACGGTATGAATGGGTTGGGAAAAAGTACGTAGGGAATAGAGGGGTCAATAAGATAGGCGGTTTGCTAGTAATACCAGCAATACGTTGCGTTTCGGATTTTTTACTAATATAACTGTTTCCATAAAACTTACATGATCGCTCGACAATCTTTTGTGTTTTAAATGGACTCGTTACAATTGAGGAATCATACTTTAATATTTCTGATCCTTTCGTTTGCTCATAGGCATCAATAACTGGTTTGATGACCATGTCGCCTTTCCGAATAATATATACGGTATTTTGAGTTTGAGAAATTTTTGTCATCTCTTAACCTCCTTAAAATAAAGTTATTATTAAGCGCTAAAAATACAACGATTAATAATATAAATTTATTATATAAAATTTTTATATGTCGTCAAGATATTCATTACATATAAAATTACACATATTTTTTGTGAAAAGTCAGAATATTCGATTGATTTAAAAAATAAAAACTTGTATACTATCCTTATACATAAAAGAAAGGCAGTGATTGCAATGAATTACAACACGAATGTCAAACATACGACGTTAGAAGACTTTGTTACTACAGTTAATGATTTAGGCGTAGAGATGGTCATTGAAGAGGCCCTTCGTCAAGGAAGAAAAAAGCAACTATTAAAGTTGATTGATGAGGCACTTATTAATAAGAATGAAGAAGCATTTATCAATTATACGAACGAATATAAAAATCTGGAGGCATTTCTCAATGAGTAAATTAGGATCCTGTCACTCATCATTATAAAAGGTCTATTCACTACTTAATTATAGTTAGCGAATAGACCTTTTTTATTTCTATTTTTGTCCACCGTTTGATTTACCCTCAATTTTATTACGAATCCACTTTACTAAGTAGCCTGTTATCACGATTCGAATGACACGTTTAATGATATTCATATTAACTTGCTCCTTTTTTAAATTGTTTATTTGAGTTTACCCGTTCTACACATAATTAAAGATATTATCTATAATTATTTATTAAAAAGTTATGGATGTCGCTTATTTGGTATATAAATATAGCCATATTGATCTGCTTTAGTTGTGAAGATGACAATAATCCCATGAATAATAGAAACAATAGTAGGAATTGTAGTCCAGAAGAAAACTAAATGAAAGACGCCTTGCCATACTTTATCTGCATAAAATTTATGAATACCGACACCGCCTAAAAACAAAGAACATAATACATATAATGTTTTATTAACTCTCATAATAATGATGCCTCCTTAAATTTATATTTTAAGCATTTCAAAAATTAAATCAAATAATACTCAGATATTAGATAATGTATTTATAATCAAAATTTCAATGCTTCAATTTATTGCAATTAATTTATTATTATTTGTAAATTTTATAT
Organism: Staphylococcus sp. GDY8P47P; assembly: GCF_016892225.1. Lineage (NCBI taxonomy): Bacteria > Bacillati > Bacillota > Bacilli > Caryophanales > Staphylococcaceae > Staphylococcus > Staphylococcus sp. GDY8P47P. The sequence goes on from NZ_JAFENV010000007.1 coordinate 150,331, forward strand.
AATATAGTTAATACACTAATCGAAAGGGGAATTAACTAATGATACGAAAAGCACGTCCGAGCGATAGTAAGTCAATTGCAGAATTATGTTACATTATTTGGAAAGATATGGAACTTGATATTGTGCAAGAAATTTCCAAAGAAAGAGTCATTCAAGCTATTGAAGAGAGTATCGTTAATATTAATTATAGAACGAATTATAATAATATCTGGGTATATGAGCAAGACGACGAAGTGGCAGGTTGTATCATTGCCTATGAGGGCTCTAAAGAATTAGAGTTAGAAGCATCATGGAATGAATTACCATTAGAGGATGACATAAAAGCACTTGGAACGCCATTGCCATTGAAAGAATCGAAGGATGATGAATGGTATATTGAAGCTGTTGCTACTTTTTCAAAGTTTAGAGGACAAGGTATTGCAACGAAACTGTTTAATTATTTAATAGCAACGTATCCAGATACAAAGTGGAGTTTAAGTTGCGACTATGATAATCCGAGAGCTAAGAAATTGTATGAACGATTGGGCTTTAAATGGACTGAAGATGTGGAATTATATGGTCATCAATATTTACACATGGTTTATTCATCATAAAGTAAAAAAATAGAACGGAGGAGACAGAAATTAGAAATCATTTCAAAGTCTCGTCCTCCGTCCTATTTTACTTGTATCAACATTTAAAATGTCACAAGTGATGTATTATATACCACCTAATAAAGCACTGATGTATATGCCTAATGCGTATAATACACCGAAGATTGTATTTGTTTTTCCAGTTGCAGCCATTGCAGGCATCATACTTGCAGGTGTGTCATTCTTCTTGAAGCGACGGATCGCTTTGACTGGCATAGGAAATGATAGCAATACAAGTAAATAAAATAGTGAACCGCCATCTACAAATAGCGCAGTATAAATAACGAACACATATGCAACGATATACATAATTGCCATAAATGTAATTGAAGCGTTCTTACCTAATAGGATTGGTAATGTTTTACGCCCACTCGCTTGGTCTTTAACGCTATCGCGAATATTATTAGCCATGTTAATTAAGCCAATTGTAATAACAATCGGAAAACTAATCCAAACTACAAAGCCATTAACATTGCCAGTTTGAATAAAGAACGCTAATAAAATAATAATCATGCCCATAAACAATCCAGAAAATAGTTCACCGAATGGGGTCCAAGAAATAGGGATTGGGCCACCAGTATATAAATAACCAATTGCCATACAAACGATGCCTACTGGAATAATCCAAAATGAACTATTAGCTGCTAAAATGATACCGAGAAATGCAGCGATGATATAAAAAGCAATTGCTAGATTCATGACAAGTTTTGGACTCATACCGTTTCTTACGATAGCACCACCGATACCAACGGAAGTGTGATCGTCTAAACCTTTTTTAAAGTCATAATACTCGTTAAACATGTTCGTTGCAGCTTGAATAAGTAAACAAGCAATTAACATTGCAAGAAATAACATGAATTTAATGTGATCTTGACTACCTAATAAAAAAAGTTTAGCAGTTGCCGTACCAACTAATACAGGTACAACAGCAGCAGTTAAAGTATGAGGTCGCATCAAATGCCAATATTTTCTAACAGTAGAATATTGTTGATATTGATTTGTCATAATTTGATCTACCTCTTATAGTATATAGTTTTAACATATGTATTTTAAAGGAATCATATATAAAGGTCAATTGTCGTGAAATATTTCCCTAGAAGATTAAGCAATTATGCCACTATAAATAATTAAAAATGATACAATATTGTAATGAGAAAAAATAGATAATGAAAGAAGTGAAATGAATGGCTGCGAATATAAAGGAAGATGACATTATTGAGTCAATATATGAAAGTAACAAAAGCTGGGTATCTGTTGAAGTGAAAATTGATAGATCACTTGCGCCTGACGAGTTGTTCAATTTAACAGAAGCACAAGCAGGGGATCGCTTTTATTTTCGCTTAAATGATAATGCGTCTTCGTTTTTCGGCTATCATGCTGTTCAAAGGTTCAAAAATAACTTTGATAACAAGCAATCGATCTTTCGTGAGTGGGAAAAATTTAAAAAAGATGTTGAATTAGTTCACCCAGATATAGAAAAGCATCATTTAAAAGTCATTGGAGGATTTCAATTCTCTAGCCATAAGTCTGATGATGAGTGGCGAGAATTTGGCATCAATCATTTTGTAGTGCCTCAAGTACTCATTTCGAATATTAATCAGACTACTTACCTGACTTATACAGTGGAAAGAGCCAATTTTGATATTGAAGCATTCAAAGAGGTAGTCGCTTTCTTTGAAGAGGCGCACATTGGACAAGATGATCAAGATGAAACATTAGGAAATATCTTACGAATGGAAGATATTTACGTTGATGAGTGGAAAGAACTGGTTAGAGATGCGATTGCTCAGCTTGATGAAACTAAAAAAATTGTGCTTGCTAGACGTCGTATGATCAAATTTGATAAGCCAATTAGTATACCTTACGTGCTTAATCGCGCACTACAAAATGAAAAAAATAGCTATTTATTTATTTTAGAGTCCAACCAATCTGTATTCTTTTCACAAACACCAGAACAACTTCTTAAGGTAGAAGAAGATGGTGTTTTATCTACGAAAGCAGTAGCTGGTACGATTAAACGATCTAACGACACTGAAGAAGATGAAAAAAATATACAAGCATTTTTAAAGGATAAAAAGAATTTAGGTGAACATGATTTTGTAGTTAGAAGTATTCTAGATGATATCACACCTTACGTTGATCATATTGAATATAATCATACACCGAATATTTTAAAAAATGACCATTTATATCATTTATATACGCAAATACAAGGTCAGTTAAAAAACAATGCATTTATTGGGTTAATAGACGACATGCATCCTACACCAGCGTTAGGTGGCTATCCTAAAGATGAAGCACTCAAATTTATTGAAGAAAATGAGTTTGGAACGCGTGGTTTATATGGTGCACCGGTTGGCTACATTGACATGAATGATGATTGTGAGTTTATTGTAGCCATACGCTCTATGTTAATGAAACAAAATCAAACGACGTTATTTGCAGGATGCGGAATTGTAAAAGATTCTGATCCAGATAGCGAATTAGCTGAAACAGCGGTTAAATTTTCACCAATGATGAATGCTTTAGGAGTAGTGGATAAGAATGAATCATAACGAAGCATTAACTAAACAAGTATATACCTTTGCATCTGAGTTATATGCCTATGGTGTACGTGAAGTAGTCATTAGTCCCGGCTCAAGATCTACACCACTAGCAATTGCGTTTGAGGCACATCCTAACATTAAGACTTGGGTACACCCAGACGAACGTAGTGCGGCATTTTTTGCTTTAGGTTTAATAAAAGGGAGCGAACGACCTGTAGCGATTTTATGTACTTCAGGTACTGCAGCAGCGAATTATACGCCAGCAATTGCAGAGAGCCAAATCAGTCGTATACCTTTAATCGTGTTAACAAGTGATCGTCCTCATGAATTAAGAAGTGTAGGCGCACCTCAAGCGATTAATCAAGTGAATATGTTTGCAAATTATGTTAATTTTCAGTTTGATATGCCTGTCGCTGATGGTACTGAATACATGCTAGATGCCATTTATTACCAAATGCAGATTGCAAGCCAATATTTATATGGTCCTCATAGAGGTCCAATTCACTTTAACTTACCATTTAGAGAGCCATTAACGCCTAATCTTGAAAGACAAGAATGGTTGACGTCTTATACTAAAAAGTTACCGCATTATCAAAAAAATATTAACGTTCAAGATATCAGTCATATTTTAAAAGAGAAAAAAGGATTGATTATTGTCGGTGACATGCAACATCAAGCTGTTGATCAAATTCTTACATATGCAACGGTGCACGATTTACCTATACTTGCTGACCCATTGAGTCAGTTACGTAAGTATAATCATCCTAATGTGATAACGACGTATGACTTATATTTTCGTGCAGGGCTTGATTTAGATGTTGATTTTGTTATTAGAGTTGGGAAACCAGTTATCTCTAAAAAGTTAAATCAATGGCTTAAACATACGAATGCCTATCAAATACTTGTTCAAAATAATGACAAGATAGATGTTTTTCCAACACCACCAAGTGTGTCTTATGAAATATCTGCAAATGATTTCTTTAGAAACCTTATTGAAGAATCAGCAGTTGAACGTAACGATTGGATAGAAATGTGGCGAACACTTGAATCTCAAGCGAGACATCATATCGATAAGCATATGTCACATGCGACAGATGAAGCGGCATTTGTAAAAACAGTCATTGATAAACTGACTAAAGAAGATGCTATTTTTGTAAGTAATAGTATGCCAGTTCGTGACGTAGATAATTTACTTTACAATAGTGAAGTTGAAGTATACGCAAATCGTGGCGCAAATGGTATTGATGGTGTTGTGTCTACAGCTATTGGCATGGCTGTACATAAGAAAATAACGTTATTGATAGGTGACTTAGCCTTTTATCATGATATGAATGGTCTTTTAATGGCAAAAATTAACAACATTCATTTAAATATTATATTGCTAAACAATGATGGTGGTGGTATATTCTCATATCTTCCACAGAAGGCGTCTGCAGAAGCTTATTTTGAAAGATTGTTTGGCACACCAACTGGACTATATTTTGAATATACAGCGCTACTTTATGATTTTTCATTCAAACGCTTTAATTCGGTAACGGATTTCACTCAAGAAAAGCTGTCACACATGCATTCACATATTTATGAGTTGGTAACGAATAGAGATGACAATATGTCGCAACATCAAATTCTATATAAGAAATTGAGTGGTATTCTGAATGTTACATTATAACTTTTATCAGTCAAAACGAGAGACAAATCAATTATTAGTACTTCTACATGGCTTTATAAGTGATAGTCGTACGTTTGATGCGCACGTGGATCCATTGTTACAAGAGGTTAATGTGTTAACCGTTGATTTACCAGGCCATGGTCAAGATCAATCCTCAATGAATGTAACATGGGATTTTCCATTTCTTGCGAAGCAATTGGATGAATTATTAGACATGTATGAATCTTATAAAGTCACGTTATTGGGCTATTCAATGGGTGGTAGGGTAGCACTCTACTATGCACTGTATGGTAAACACACAATTAACAAATTGATTCTTGAAAGTAGTTCACCAGGAATTAAAGAAGAAAATAATCGTTATGAGCGACAACAAATAGATGCTGCTAGAGCGAAAGTATTAGAAATAGCTGGATTAGAAGTCTTTGTAAATGATTGGGAAAAATTACCGCTATTCTATACACAACAGCATTTGGATAAAGCGCAAAAGATAGCTATGCGTGATATGCGTATGGCTCAAGACCCTTATAAATTGGCAAAGGCATTACGTGATTACGGTACAGGGCATATGCCTAACCTATGGGATCAAATCAGTCGAATTCAAATACCGTGCTTTATATTAACAGGTGAATTAGACCAAAAATTTGTGAAGACTGGACAAGCTATGAACAAAGATATGCGCTATAGCCAAGTCCATACCTTTTCCAATGTAGGTCATACAATTCATGTGGAAGATAAAGCGGAATTTGATACAATAGTATTAGGTTTTTTAAAGGAGGAGCAAAATGACTAGACAGTGGGAAACACTTAGAGAATATGATGAAATAAAATACGAATTTTATGAAGGTATTGCAAAAGTAACGATTAATCGTCCAGAAGTGAGAAATGCTTTTACACCTAAAACGGTTGCTGAGATGATTGATGCTTTCAGTCGTGCGCGTGATGATCAAAATATTTCTGTAATCATCTTAACTGGCGAAGGTGACAAAGCCTTTTGTTCAGGCGGTGACCAAAAGAAACGTGGGCATGGTGGCTATGTAGGTGAAGACCAAATTCCTCGTTTAAATGTATTAGATTTACAACGTTTAATCCGTGTCATTCCTAAACCAGTAATCGCAATGGTTAGAGGTTATGCCATCGGTGGTGGTAACGTATTAAATGTAGTATGTGACTTAACAATCGCTGCTGACAATGCTATTTTCGGACAAACAGGTCCTAAAGTAGGTTCATTTGATGCTGGTTATGGTTCTGGCTACTTAGCAAGAATCGTTGGCCATAAAAAAGCGCGTGAAATTTGGTACTTATGTCGCCAATACAATGCACAAGAAGCTTTAGACATGGGCTTAGTTAATACAGTTGTACCATTAGACCAAGTTGAAGATGAAACGGTTAAATGGTGTAAAGACATTATGAAACATTCTCCAACAGCTTTACGTTTCTTAAAAGCTGCTATGAATGCTGATACGGATGGCTTAGCTGGCTTACAACAAATGGCTGGAGATGCTACATTACTTTACTATACTACGGATGAAGCGAAAGAAGGTCGTGACGCGTTTAAAGAAAAACGTGATCCAGACTTCGATCAATTCCCTAAATTCCCATAAACCGGTTAATGATAATACAAATATAAATATAAGTAAAGGACACTTGTATAGTGATAAATTGATAAACAATTTAATCGCTATTAACAAGTGTCCTTTTAAATTAAGGTATCAATTATAATATTTTTTTAAAAATAATTCTAATCGACGCATACCTTCTTTTAAGACATCCATATCGTAAGCATAAGAAATGCGGATATAACCTTTACCCATATCGGTAAAGGAAGACCCAGGCACCATTGCTACGTGGGCTTCTTCAAGCACTTTTACGCAAAAGTCAAAATCATTGGACGTAAACTGTCGAATACTTGGGAATATATAGAACGCACCTTCTGGTTGAGCATCAAGTTCAAAACCTAATTCTGTTAGTTTACTGACTAGATAGTCACGACGCTCGATATAGGCTTGGTTCATATATTGAGGTGCATCTAATCCTTCATTGAGTGCGGCAATGCAGGCAATTTGTGAAGGGACATTTGCACAAATGCAATTATAGGCATGCATAAATGTTAGCTTTTCAATTAAATATTCAGGCCCTAGTAAGAAGCCGATACGAATACCTGTAGCAGAATGAGATTTACTCAAACCACCAATAAGTAAAAGCTGATCGCGTATCTCTTCAAATTCTGCAAAGGAAACATGTTTACCTTTAAATGTATTTTCCGCATAAATTTCATCACTAATAATAAAAATTTCTTTATCTTTTAAATAATTTACAATGCTTTTAACTTCATTACGATCTAATATGACACCCGTAGGATTCGTAGGGTAATTCAACAAAATTGCTTTTGTCTTATCAGAGTAGTGTTGAGCAATTAATTCAGGCGTGATTTTAAATTCTGTCTTTGTTGTATCTATATATATAGGGTGACCACCTAAAGTCTCTACTAATGGAATATAGCCAGCGTAAATAGGCCCCGGAATTAATATTTCGTCACCAGGTTCGATAATACTACGTAATGAAGTATCAAGTGCTTCACTTGCACCATTCGTAACAATAATTTCTTCTTCACTATAATAGAAACCGTATTTATTGTTGAAATAGTTACGGATTGCCTGACGTGTTTCAGGTAATCCTTTATTATGTGAGTAACTCGTTTTATCTTCTTGTATTGCAGTGATATAGGCCGCTTTCACCACATCTGGCATAGGAAAGTCGGGTTGACCAATCGTTAAATTGACGCAATCATCAATATCCTTCATACGATTAGAGAACTGACGAATACTTGGTGCCCTTAAAAATTTAGCATTTGAATTTAAAGTTAATTTCATTTTTACACCTCAAAAAACCAAATTATAGTAACCGTACATGTTACTATAAATTTTTAGAATAATCTTATAATAACATATTTTAGCTACCATAATTTGGTAAGTATTGTTTTATATGATTTTGTCATTATCCTTTAAATGAAGAAGGTTTCTTCAAATTGATTAAAGGATTTGTCCATTTACAAACAAAATTCGTTGATAGTAAATAAACAATCACGATTGAGATTATAAATAAATAGCCATAAGTAAGAACGGATGTTTGAGATTTAAATGGATATATTTCATAACCTCTAACGATGCCTATAACTAGTCCATGAAGTAAATAGATATACATTGTACGATTACCAATATAAGTATAAAAACGTTTAGTCGTACTCATTAAATTAAGAAACGAGAACATAGTTACAAATATGATGAAGTAAAGTAATAAACGTTTTAAGGGACTATATACATCTTCGTTATTATTTTCGAGAGAAGTGTATGGACTGCTACCTAAGAGCCAATCTGAATTGATTGGATGGATGTAATAAACGATGAAAAATATGATAAGTACAATAATTGAAAATACGTTTATTTTTTTATTACGCAATAGTTGCGTATGTGAACGTGTTGTTAAATAGCCAACATAGAATATTGGGAAAAATACAATTGTTCTAGAAATACTCATATAACCATCGATATCGTCAGAAAAACCAGCAAGTATTGAAATGATTAATGCGATAGGTAACACATAATATGCTTTGTATCGACGTACAATGACAAGTATGACGTGAAAACTAAATAATGTAAGTAAAAACCATAAAGCAAATACTGGATTAAATGGATCCATTTGTATTGCGTCACTTTTACCAGTTAAAAAATAATAAACTGAGAAAAAGGCATAAAATATCGCATATGGTGCAAGTAACTTTTTAGCTACATTCTCTAAATAATGTGGTTTATCCAAATGTTTGGCAAAGTATCCAGAGATAAATAAAAATGATGGCATATGGAAACTATAAATCAGTAAATATAATGCAGATAACGATTTACTTTCAGAAGTATAGGGTTGAATCATATGACCGAACACGACTAAAAAGATGAGGATGGCTCGAGCGTTATCGAAAAAGTAATCTCTTTTTGTATCAATGGACATACGATTGTCTCCTTTTTTATTAATAACTGTATCTAATTTAGTATATTTTGACACTTCAATGCAACAATTTAGAAAAAATGTTGAGAGTGGGACAGAATTCTTTTAAATTCGTCGTAACCCCAACTTGCTTAGCTTGTAAAATCACTTTCGTGATTTTTTGTGTTGGGGCCCCGACTCCCATCTTGCTTTGCTTGTAGAATTT
>NZ_JAFENV010000070.1:0-582 GCF_016892225.1 Staphylococcus sp. GDY8P47P
ATCGCTTCTGTTACTTCTCTAGGTGCATGACCTACGTTTTGAGAACTCGCACTCGATAACAAATCGATATATGTCTTCCCCTCAATATCAACCAATGTTGCTCCATATCCATGATCAATCACCAACGGATAATATTTAATACGTCCTGATTTCGCAAAATAATGTTCATCCTCTTGAATTAATTGATGTGCTTTACTCATATACATTCCCCTCCCATTGACAGACCTTATTCGTATAATTACCTTCCCTACATCGATAACCACATTCGATTTGATATCACGTGAAAATACTGTCATGTCATTATGAATACTATCCAATATACTAATAAAATTCAGATTTGTAAATATATTCTGATAATTAAGAATTTTATATCAATCTACTTTGTTTATGCGCATAATTTTGTTCGATTAGGGAATTGTTTACTATATTCCATTTGACTCTGAGGTGATATGAATGCGTTTAAAAGTATTGTTCCATTTCATTGCTGCTATTTTCATATCATTCATGTTGCTATGGATGACCATGTTGTTTGACATAATTAGCGATCAATCACATTTAAACGCTTTATTATTGAATTTAGAT
>NZ_JAFENV010000071.1:0-615 GCF_016892225.1 Staphylococcus sp. GDY8P47P
AAGTAGTTGATGGTTTAATTATTCAAGCAGCAAGGCTACGTGTAATGCTTGATTACATGTGGGAAGACATAAAAGAAAAAGGTGACTATGATTTATTTACTCAATCTGAAAAGGCGCCACCATATGAAAGGGAAAGACCAGTAGCCAAACTATTTAATGCTAGAGATGCTGCATATCAAAAAATAATCAAACAATTATCGGATTTATTGCCCGAAGAGAAAGAAGACACAGAAACGCCATCTGAAGATTACCTATGATTAGTAATAAATACGTTGATGAATATATAAATTTGTGGAAACAAGGAAAGATAATTTTAAATAAAGAAAGAATTGATCTCTTTAATTATCTACAAAAACATATATATTCACGAGATGATGTATATTTTGATGAACAGAAAATCGAGGATTGTATCAAATTTATTGAAAAATGGTATTTTCCAACATTACCATTTCAAAGGTTTATCATAGCTAATATATTTCTTATAGATAAAAATACAGATGAAGCTTTCTTTACAGAATTTGCTATTTTCATGGGACGTGGAGGCGGGAAAAACGGTCTAATAAGTGCTATTAGTGATTTTCTTTCTACGCCCTTACACGGAGTTAAAGAATATCA
>NZ_JAFENV010000072.1:0-711 GCF_016892225.1 Staphylococcus sp. GDY8P47P
TTCAATATGTGTGAAAGACTCTTGCATATGGTGCGGGCCATGATGACAATTGAGTCCCACGATGTTTGCGCCACATTGAACGAGTTGTTTTAATCCTTCATTGATTGCCTGACCATTAACTAAGTAATTTGTGTTTGAAGCGGTTAATTGAGCAATGATTGGAATGTCGTATTTCTTTCTCGTTCGTGAAATGACATTTGTTAACTCTTCTAGGTCGTAATACGTTTCGAAAAGTAGCGCGTCAACGCCTTCTTCAATTAAGGTGTCTATTTGAATTTCAGTATGATAAAGAATAGTTTGTAAGCTGATATCCTCTTGTTTGATACCTCTAAACCCACCAACTGTTCCTAATATATACGTATCTTTATTTGCTGCTTTTTTTGCGATGCGAACGGCGGCTTGATGTATTGCTTTAACTTTATCTTCGAGATCGAATCGTTTTAACTTTTCAAAATTTGCACCATAAGTATTGGTTAGAATGACATCAGCACCAGCTTCAATATATGAACGATGGATACGCTCAACTTTATCTGGATGGCTAAGATTATATGCTTCTGGACAGGTGTCTAACCCTTCAGAGTATAAAATGGTTCCAATAGCGCCATCAGCTACTAAAACATTATCTTTCAATTGTGTGAGGAATTGACTCATTGAATGCCTCCTTTAATGCGTATTTGATGTCTGCAATGAGTTCATCAGGATCTTCGAGAC
>NZ_JAFENV010000008.1:0-851 GCF_016892225.1 Staphylococcus sp. GDY8P47P
AAAAAGACAATTTCTATATTATTTCAATAGAAATTGTATTTTTTCACTTATCCAAGAAATTTATGTCCCGGACTCTTTAGTTTTATTAGAATATAGTTTTCATTTTGATAGATAATGGCTAATAATTGTCTGTAAATCATTGTTAAGTACCGTTGTTATAGAATCATCATTCATAAAATCATCATAGATCTTATCAAGTATTTCTTCATCTTCAATTGCTGTAAAATGATGTACTAGTCCTTTTACGATAGATATATAATTTTGAGATGCTAAGCAACTAGCAACCGTTCGCCAATCTGATTGTTTAGTTTCATGGTTCATAGATAATCCTCCTTTATTTCAATGTCCATTTTTGACGTGCTTTAGGGTTGAGTGGATGCATAATTTCATTCGTTGATGGATTAATAAGCCTTTTGACTTTCTTTTTATGAGGTTTCAACATTTCCATCACTTGCTTAACACGTTCGACGACAACAGGCCGCTTCGCATAGGCACCATAAGCAAGAATCACTGTGTCACTTTCACTTATCGCTTTCATCAAGTGAATATCAGTGTGTTCATCATATGGTTCTTTATCTTTGAGATGCTTTATACTCATAGGTGTTTTAATATTAGAGAAAAGATTAACGAGATATACAGCGCCATATTGCTCAGAATTAGTTAATTGATTGAGGATGAGAACCGTGGTAAGATCGAGTGATAATACACCATCTAAATGAGGGTACATCGTTATCACTGTACAAGCGGGTTTCTTTTCATCCCATGTTTTCTTGAGTAAGTAGCGGTGTTTTTTATCTCCGCTAAATATGGCTTCTGTGTGTATTGTACTGTTAATTGTATTCATATATCAT
>NZ_JAFENV010000009.1:0-33801 GCF_016892225.1 Staphylococcus sp. GDY8P47P
AGGAATTATGTCCCAGCCTCTCTTACCTTTATTTTTTTGATTAATATTTTACTCAGGAAATTTTACATTAAATTTAAAAGTATTATACAATTAAATTATTAGTTTCTAGTGAAGAAATACGTATTAAATTTATTATTAACTGTAGCACATTATCAAGCAATTGTACTGTTAAAAGGGATTGGTCATTCAATGAAACAATATGTTTATCAAAATGATATTAATTTAATAAACTCTTTATATGAGAGCGATTTTTGGAAGATAATAAAAGAAGACGCAGCATATTATCATAAAAATAATAAATTCAAGAAAGATAATGCTATACGAATACTTGAATCTCTAATTAAATCAATATATGTAGATCCTGATGGTTTTGATAAAGCTCTTGCAGCTGAAATGCAAGATTTCTATAACAAAATGCAAGAATCACAATACATCAAAGAGTCTTATTATCTTAGTATTAATCACCAGAAATGTAGTCTAGATGCTCTCATCGGATGGAAACCACTTTTCCGATTTAGAAATGGTGATAAAAAATGGTTAGATGACTTAGAACTTATTAGAGGAAATAGAATGGGCCATTTAGCTTTTCCAGTACAAAAAAATTCTCTTAATCAACTAAGAGGAATTTTATTAAAAGATAGAATTGATTATACTCTATTTGATATTAAATTATTTTATGACAATGCGGCTCATTTAAAATTACAGAAAGCTTACGAGCAAGAACCAACACGAAAATGGCTAAAATCATTTGGTACTTTTAATCAATTTATAGAGCGTATGCAATTGAATTACTTCGTCTATAAAGATCCCATCACATTTAAATATGATGTTATTGACTTATCATTGCCATATAATAATGATAAGTCACATTGCTTAAAAGAAATTCCCAAAAAAATTAAGCTTGAAGAAGCTTATATTACGAATATACTTAATTATATTAAAAAATGTGGCGAAGAATTATCTACTATCCATATGGACTTAATGAATGATTATTATGTATAATACGCTTCTAATTTTTCTAATGTAGTATCTAAACTGCAATTTTTATAATCGAAATCTTTATATTTACTAATCGGTATTAAATGATACGGATCTGTATTAATTGTTTTCTTAATAACCCTCATCAGCGTATTTGCATATTCTCAGTACTCAAAAATAAAAGCTTGTCACTAGAGAAAGAAAAACTGAAACTTGAGACTACCCAGGCTAAAAGCAAAACAGACAAAAACAGATAAGGAAAAAGAAAATAAGACAAAGATAGCAGAAAATAATTCTAATTCAACTGAAGAAATTTCAACAGAAACTGCTACAACTTAACAGTAGCATATCTCAAAGTGTATCCAGTTAATTTAATTCAGATAGACCATAAAGCAAAACATAAAACATAAAAGCCTACCTAAACGAATAATCGGAGATGATAATAATGAAAACAGCTGCAATCTACTTGAATGAAGGAAATGAATCACAATTTGGAGTATCCTTAGAAGAGCAACTAGACATACTTACAAAAATTGCTAAGGAAAAAGGCTATCGTATCGAAAAAGTTTATATTGATATTGAAGAGCACTTTATAACAGGCTACTATCCTAAATTAAATGAACTTAACGGTAAAATATATAATACAGATTATGATTTAGTTTTATTCTATAAGTCATTTAATATGTTTCACGAAATATATGATTATCTGAAGCAGATAGAGTTTTGCATTAACAGTCATGTCGATGTTTATAGTCACATGGAATTTATAGATTCTACTGCTGGTTCAGAAGGACTTAAATTTATACATGGTCTTATAGCAACAGACGACTGTCTATAGACAATACTGAGAGGAGACATAGTGTAAAAAACGTGTATGAATATAACATAGAAACACATTACTTAAATTAACAGGAGGAAGAAACGTGGCAGATTATAAAAGATTGCTAAGGACAAAATTCGTGAAGCTAAATTAGATGAAAAATCAAAAATATATTATGCGAAAGGAAAATAATTATCACAGGATGAAGACTTAAAGAAGAATTCTGCTGACTATGGCAAAGGATTCATTAACGGACTAAAAAATATGGAAACTATCCCAATGTTAGCATTAACATTCGTTATGATGCTATTGCTATAGATACCTATGAAGTATGGATTCATAACAATTTCTCTACTTACAGGTCAAGATGGTATGAATAACAAAGAAATGCGTGAAATAGACGGTAGATTACAAGAATGTTATAACGATATGATAGAGGAATAGCAATGACATCATCTAAAATTATAGAGTTACTATTACTACATTTTCTTTGCGTATTTATCGTAATACAAATAGGATTGGTGATGGTTGGATTTTTTATAACCATCCTTTTTTGGTCATACTTATTGTTTATAATTATCTACGTTGGATTTTTAGCACCACCCTGGAAGAAAAGACAATGTTGCTAAATAATAAATACGCTCATCTCTGCAATAAGAGATGAGCGTATTTTATATTTTTTTAATTTTTTACCTATATGTAAATATTCTAAATTTACATAGACAATTTTACACAATAAGTATATATATCATTATAAAATAGTAATAACAAAATCAATCATCAAGAGGCACTTTATGATAATTGCTAATAGAATTAAAGGCCTTATCTAAATCGATTATAAAATCAACCAAGACCTAAGAGACTATGGCAGTTGTGACCTCGGAAAACAAGATATCAACGAGTTGCATAAAGCGTTAAAAGTCCTTAATGATAGCAATAGATTTCGTTTTATCGTGAGCTATAACGCTGACAATCCAGAAAATATTACCTACGAACGCTTCGATGAGAAGAAGACTGCTCGTGTGTCGCCTGAAGCGGTTATTAAGCAATTACAAGATACTATCGATACAATTCAACAGCTAGTTGATGAAGATAGGCTTGCAATAATTATAAAAGATAATCATTCAATAATAATGCTTTCTATTGCTGCAAACGAAATAACTATTGATATCTCATAATAATATAATATTTTCATGCCCTAATAAAATTGTCTTGCCGTATATTACTCCGAATATAAGTTCAAAGATTATCTAAAAGATTATTTAGAGTTATAATACGAACACAATAAAAGATTCATAAATAGACTAAAAACTTAGAAAGATCTGTTGACGATATTGTATGTGTATTGGTCACATTTGAAAAATAATCAATTGAAAGTTTATAATTACATAAAAAACTAATCCTGTCCCAAAATGGGACAGCTAATTTTAACTTAACCTCAATATTAGTACTATTATTAGTTGAAGTAGTTTTTTGAAATTAATTCTCTATTACTATTTCCTTTATAATAAACCTGTAAAAAATTTTGAATAGTTTCTCTATCAAAGTAAATTATTTCCTTCTTCTTACTTTCGATACAGATCTTTTTTCATATTTTCCAACTTTAAAAATTCTTTTTCTAATTCGTCTATATTTTCTTCAATGCGAACAACTTCATTTATTATCTTTTCTTGTTCTTTTAAATTGCTTGGGAAATTCAGTATAATATTTGTAACCATAGGTACAGTAAGTTGTTGAGTAGTAGTCCCGCTACTGAAAAAATCTGCATTTTTTAAAGCGATTTCCAACATTTTCGTTTTAATTTTAGTTTTGTCTGGTATAGCTGTTATTAATCTAACAATTGGTGTAAAATTTGGTTTTCTCATTTTTATATAGCCGATTGTTCCCCTAGCTGAGATAGTAACCGCCTCTTCGAATACCTTTGGTATTCTACTCCAACCATATAATCCATCTTCTTTTTCCCCATTTGAATATATAGGATACATGTATTTATCTGTGGGAACAATTGACTTATCACTTGGAGCATCCCCCCCTGCAAAAATTTCTGTAGTAACATCAGATAATTTCTTATTAGCCCCTTTAATATTACTTACAATACTTAGGATATTATCATTAAATTCATTTATTTTTTCTAATATTTTTTCTTGTTCATAATCAAGTATTTCTAATTCTTTAATTATTTTTTCTTGCACATCCAAAGATGGAATAACTAATTGCATCCTTTTCATTTTATGCATTGAAGCTCTATTTGTTCTAGAAAAACCAAATGTTTCACCTTGCATTTTTATTAGTTCCACAAGATATCTAGGTTTAATTTCCTCAGAATTAATACGCAAATATCCTATATGATCAGTGGGGTAAAATGGTTTGTTTTCTTTTATATAGTTCACTTGCCAATCACCATCTATCCCCCATATTATCGAAGGTTTAGTAAAATCTTCAATTATATTTTTATTAATGTAGCCAAATGGCTTAAATACATTAGCTGAATAAACAGGTAATTTACCATCTTTAACTAGTTCCTCATCTTTAACTCTTTTACCAATGTTCATCTCAAATATTTTATTATCTCTTAATGATACCAATTGTTCGTTTTCTGCTAACATTATAGTTTGTCTTTTATATGTGTTTATTCCTAAATTCAAATCTTGATCTTCCCAAGATATTAATTCGGGTAATCGAGCATATTGTACATTTTCATGTTCAACTTTATCCTTGTTACTAAAATTATTTCTAATGATAAAATTTATCTTTGTATTATCATAAAAATTATCATGATTATATAAATCATTATTTATTTTTGATAATTCACCATTTAAATATTTTATTCCTTCTGAACCTTTTCTATTGCTCCATTCATAACCTAAAAACTGTTTCAATTCTTTTCCAGCTGCTGGAGTTTTAATTATAATAACATCATTTTCCTGATGATCACTAATTAGATAATATATTAGTTTTTCTTTGTATTTATTATTTTTTAGGATATCCTCTAAGGATAAACCAAGAATATTTGCAAATACTCTCAATTTATGTCCATCGCTAAATAATTCATCATATTTATCTTTTTCATCATACCATGCATCAACTCGATTTTTATAGTGATCATATAAATCTAATTCACTCAATCTTTTTCTTAAGAACAGCGTTACAGTATTAGTACCTGTCTTTCCAAAAGTGCCCTTACCAGCTTCAAATATTGCAATAATTTCAAATGATTCAATAATCATTTTTCTTGTATTAATAAATATACTTTCATTTTTCTGTAATATTGATGATGGTAGTATTATACCGGCTATTCCTCCTGGCTTTAATAACTTTTTCATCTTCTCAACAAAAAATGCTTCTATAGCTTTATTTGTTGAGACATTATTAACTAATTTGAATAATTCATAATCCTTTTTACTTTTCTCATCTAAAGTATCAAGGAATCCAGTTACAGAATATGGTGGATTTGCAATTAAAATATCATAAGTACCATTTGCAATTTCTTCGGTCTCAAGTAGTGCATCCTGAAAATAGATTTGTGCTTCAACTGCTCCATACATTAATGCTGATACTTTACTAACTTTTGCTAAGCGACTTTCTTTCTCTAAACCATAAATATTTTTATGATATTCTGATATATTTTTCTCCGAATCTACATATTTTTTCAATATACTTGCATATTCAGTCAAAAAATGACCTGATCCACATGCGTAATCAATTACTTTAGGCACTTTACCATTTTTTATTATTTCATCGATTGGTAAAGAACTTATAATGAATTTAACAATTGGTAATGGAGTAAAAAACTGTCCCTCAGATTGTTTTATTCCTTGATCAAGTAATTTTTCAAATAAATCTCCTAAAAATTGATGTTGTTTACTATTAGTTAATGATACATCTTGAAATATCTCAACAATTTCACTTAATATCTCAAAATTTTGATTAAATAAACTCTCATTATAAACATCAATAAATGAGAAAAAGTTATCAGTATAAAATTTAAGTTGATCAAAGTAATTTTGAATTAAATCTTTCGTAGCATCCTTATCATTGATAAACAAGGAGAATGCTCTATCTACATCTCTTGTATCAATGTACGTAACATCTTCCTTTAAATAATCTTTCATTCCATCTCGATATAGTCTCTGTAATCTATCTACGAGAGCCTTTTTTTCATCAAATGCTATACCACGCCAATAAAACTCTAATGGTTTTTTAGTATTTAGACTTTGCTTCTCATCCACAATTTTTGCCAATAATAAATTTAACAATCTATCAAAAGCGTTTTCTCCACCTGATACATTGTACTTCCTTAATATTTTTCTGAATTTGTTTATTAGTCCATCAGTATCTAATGGATTGTTATAAATATCATCAACGGTTAATCTCATCTCTGATATTTCAAAAGGTGTAGCATTTTCTTCAAACATACCTGCTGTTGAATATGCCTGATCATAAACCTCATTCCAAATTCTAAATAATTCTTCTGAGTCACTTGACTTTAAATATAAATTTTTATCATTCTTTTCGTCAATTTTATTAAGAAATTCAATATTATCTTTAAAGCTAATTATATGATAATCTCTAATTATACTATTTTCAAAAATATCCGATGTATATAAGATTCCATATGGTATACTCTCAGAATTCCTTAGTTGATCAACATAAGAAAATAATTGATATCCATTGTCATTTATTGTCTTTTTCCAAGCACTATCAAACTCTTTACCATTAGTTTTAGCTTCAATAATAGCATAATATCTTCCTTCGTTATCTTTAATTAATACATCTGACCATGCTGTAATTTTTTCTTTACCTCTTCCAATAGAGATAGAAAATTCCAACTCAATTTGTTTAGGTAAATATCCTATTTCTAGTAACCTATTTACTACTTCAAAAATAACAAAATTTTCATTGGATGAAAAATTTGTAGTAGTATTTCTATGTATAGTTAATTCTTTTGGATAAGTAAATTTGTTTTTTTCAAAATCTACTTCAATTTTACATTCATTTACAGTTCCTTTATTAAAATACTTACAGAATCGATCACTTGTTACTTTTTCATAATCTAAAATTTCTAATAAAGAAAATAAATCATTTATAGTTATCATACTTTTTTCACACCTTTATGAATTTATATCTGTGACTAATTATATACTATTCTTAGTTTATTGTTCATACTACATTCATTATAAAAAACCTCATCACTTATGATATGCTTCTCCCTACCAGTGATTTTACTAAAAAATTCTGTAGATATAACATTTCTAAATAGATGAAAAAAGACAATTTCTATTGATATAATATAGAAATCGTCTTTTTTTTATAAATTTTCGTATTATTTTCAGCTTATTGAGCTGTTACCTTTCTTATATTCAGTGCTATTAATATGAAACCAAAGTATCTTTTAGTTTTATTTATTTCACGAGTGAAACCCATCTTAAAGAGTATTTAATTTGATTTATAGTTACTAATAAAGGCATCTAAAGTTTTCGCTTCTTCAAAAGCAATATTTTCTAATCCGATAGGTTCGGTTGTGTTGAATGAAGCTTTTAAAATAGTAGTAATTACATCTTCAGGATTAAATTTTAGTTTAAATTCATCATCTTGTAATTTTTCATAGTCTGAGGATTTTACTTGATAATAACATTGATATTGTGTGTAAGAGATTTTTTGAGTAAAAATAGTTTTTGTTACTTCTTCCTCTTGAATTAAGGTGAATTTTTTTCCTTTTATATCTTCTAAATCGAAGGAAGATGTTTTGATTAGTAAACTTTCTAAACGCTTTTCTTCCAATATTAGTTTTTGTTTATATAATAAAAAGTAGGTTTTTACTCCTTCTATAATTTCTTTAGAATTAAACGGGGTGGATATCTTAAATTCTTTATCCAACGAATTTTGAAATTCATGAATAATTTCAAATAATTTTAAATCTTTGTTTAAAGATTCTAAGATTTCTTTATTTTTACTTGCTGAATCATTATTAAATTTTATCTTATTTGCTGTATACATTTCGCCACTAGCTAGCGCTATTAACATTTTATAAGTATCAATTATATTAGTTGTATTTACCTCCCCTTTATTTTCATTAAAAAGATGATGAAATCCCCAACTAATATATTCTAAATTTTTTTCTATTAACATGGATATCTTTATATATCGGTCCCGATATAAATATTTCATTTCTTTTTTACTATCATATGCTTTTCTATAAAAATCTAATTCTTTAAATTTCCCATCAACTTTAATTGATATATTTAGTTTATCTTCTTCATTAAATTCTGGAGCTTTCATTATTATATATGTTTCTGTATCTTCATTATTCGCAATAGATTTATAAACATCACTATCTTCAAGAGGTATATCTTCAAAAAATTGCTCCATTTTATAATCATGTATTTCAATCATCTTTTGACTATTTTTTAAGTAAAATAAAAATTCATTTGAATTTTGATAATCCTTAAGTTTGAATTTTAGTTTACTCGTCAATTCATTTTTTAATACTGCAGAATTCTCATTAACTGCGTCATACTTCAATTCTTTAATTAATTCTTCTTTACTTGGATATTGTTTTTTCAATTTATTCTGCAATTCTCTATCTAATTCATTAACAATTAATGACGGCATTTTATCGCTGTTTAAAGTTTTTTTAATTTGTTTTTTACTAAGCATTACATAAAATCCTCTCTTAAGTGATTTAAGACACTTATTTTTGAAATGAGTAAGCTTTTTTCTTGATCATCGTAATTAGAGCAATTAATATCATTTATTAGCTGAATAACGTCCTCTTCTTTTTCAACAATAATGTACCTAATATCTTCACAATTAAATTCTAATTTATTACTTGATAATTTTGTTAAAGCTTCATTATAATAATTTCTTTTAGAGTCACTATTTTCATTGATGTAAAAAGGATCTAAATCTTCATCAACTAATTTTATACTTCTCCATTCTTGTTCATCCATGAATATTTTCTCTTCTATTTTATCAGTTTTTTCACAATATTGGCTTCCTTTAAAATGTTTTAAGAAAAATAATGAAGCGAATATAAATTCATATACTTTTTCATCAGTGTCTGGTTTATTAACTATATTATTAAACACTTCTTGATACATTTTAATATACTCACTAGTATTCGATACATAATGCAATGGCTGTAGGTTTTTGTTTACTCCCCAAGATTTTTTCATACATATCGCATAGTCTCCATACCATTTATTATGATCTTTTAATTGATTTAATGGTATATCACAAAAACATAACATTGGAAACGTAATGTCTTCGATAGGAATTCTCTTTCCACTTAAGTCAGTAGTCTCTATATTTAAATATTCTACTTCTTCAGTTACATACCTAAATTGGAAATAACCATTTATTATTATGTCTTTAAGCCAATTATATTTTTTAACACATTTAATGAATACATTTGCATTTTGAGCACTTAATGGAGTTTCTTTAGCTTCTTGAACTTTAAAATTTTTCATAATTCCACCTAGTTATATTTTATAAGAGCAATATTACGACACCGCTCCATTTTTCCACTTTTATTTAATAATAATCTAATTAATATTTTTAGTCTATTTGTTATTTTTTATAAAATCAATTAGATTATGTACATCAAAATTCAATATTTTGCTATATTTAAGCTAAGAATAATTTGAAAGGAATTATTAAATGGCAACTATTGGATTTGAAGAAAAACTATGGCAAGCTGCAGATAAATTAAGAGGAAGCATGGATGCTGCTGAGTATAAAAATGTAGCATTAGGTTTAATATTTTTAAAATATGTATCAGATTCTTTTGAAGAAAAGTATGAAGAATTGAAGCAAGATCCTTATGCTGACGAAGAAGATCAAGATGAATACTTAGCGGAAAATATTTTCTGGGTACCAAAAGAAGCAAGATGGCAATATATCAATGATAATGCGAAAAAACCAGAAATTGGACAAATAATTGATAAAGCCATGATTGCAATTGAAAATGAAAATGAATCATTAAAAGGTGTGTTACCAAAAGAATATGCACGACCTGCGTTAGATAAAGAAAAATTAGGTGACATTATTGATTTATTTACATTTAAGGTTGGCGATACTGAAAGTCGTAAACAAGATGTATTGGGCCGAGTGTATGAATACTTTATTGCTAAGTTTGCAAGTGCCGAAGGTAAAAATGCCGGAGAGTTCTATACCCCATCATCAATTGTAAAATTATTAGTTGAGATGATTGAGCCTTATAAAGGTCGTATTTACGATCCATGTTGCGGTTCAGGTGGGATGTTTGTACAAAGTGAACGCTTCGTTGAGAAACATCAAGGTCGATTAGACGATATTGCGATTTACGGACAAGAATCTAACCCTACGACTTGGAAATTAGCAAAAATGAACTTAGCTATCCGTGGTATTGATAATGACTTAGGTGAACGAAATGCTGATACATTCCATAACGATCTACATAAAGGATTAAAGGCAGATTACATATTAGCCAATCCTCCTTTTAATGCAAGTGATTGGGGACAAGAACGATTACTTGATGATTATCGTTGGCAATTTGGAATACCTCCAAAAGGTAATGCCAACTATGCATGGATTGAACATATGATTTCAAAATTAGCACCTAATGGTACAGCAGGATTTGTATTAGCCAATGGATCAATGTCTACAAGTGGAAAAGATGAATTAGAAATTCGTAAAAATCTTATTGAACAAGATTTAGTGGAATGTATTGTTACTTTACCTGGTCAACTCTTTTATTCAACACAAATACCTGTATGTCTTTGGTTCATTAGTAATAATAAAGGTCAAATTGGTAAAAAAGAACGTAAAAATGAAATTTTATTTATTGATGCTCGTGAAATCGGTCGTATGGTAACTAGAACATTAAAAGAATTTTCAGATCAAGATATTCAAAAAGTAACACAAACATATCATGCTTGGAGAGGTACAAACGATAAATCATACGAAGATATAGCTGGATTTTGTAAAGTAGCTAAGGTGGAAGAAGTTAAAAATAACGAATATATTTTGACACCTGGACGTTATGTCGGTTTAGCCGATGTTGAAGAGGATGAAGAACCATTTGAACAAAAAATGGAACGCATTACTTCTGAATTAAGTGAACAATTTGCTAAATCAAAAGAACTTGAAGACCAAATCCGTAAATCACTGGAGGGGTTAGGTTATGGAGTTTAAAAAGGTTAAATTAGGTGAGATATCTATTATAACTATGGGGCAATCTCCTAAATCAGAATTTTATAGTGAAATTGATGGTACACCATTTTTACAAGGAAATAGAACTTTTCAGCACATTTATCCAGTTATTGATACTTATACAAAAAAAGTTACTAAATTAGCTAATGCTAATGATATTTTATTTTCAGTTAGGGCTCCGGTGGGAGATATAAATATAGCACCTGTCGATCTATGTATTGGTCGGGGACTATGTGCAATAAGATCAATAAATAATAATCAAGAATTTTTATTTTATTTATTGAAGTCAAAAATTAATGAATTGGAATCTCAAGCAACAGGAACTATTTTTAGTTCCGTAAACAAAAAAACTTTAGAAAATTTTATTGTAAATATACCTAATGAAAAGCAACAAAAACATATTGGAACAATATTATCTAATTTAGATAAAAAAATTGAGCTAAATCAAAAAATCATAGCAAACCTTGAAGAACTGTCGCAAACACTATTCAAACGCTGGTTTGTAGATTTTGAATTTCCAGATGAAAATGGTAATCCTTATAAATCTAGTGGTGGAGAAATGGTTGATAGTGAGTTAGGTAAAATACCTTTAAATTGGAATGTTAATGCATTAAAAAATATAACAGATATTAGAACAGGATACGCATTTAAATCAAGTGAATATATTTACAGTAGTAAATTATCAGTCTTAAGAACTTTAAATATATCTAAGACTAGCTGCTTAATTGAGATGAGTAATTTAAAATTTGTTTCTAATGATTATATAAATATATCAAAATATAATAAATATTCATTGGAAATTTTTGATACTTTATTAGTAACAGTTGGGGGATCTATAGGTAATATAGGTATTATTACAGAATCTAATTTACCATCTTTACAAAATCAAAATATGTGGAGATTTAGAACTCTCAATTCAAATATAAATAATCCTTTAATTTATAATATAATAAAAATAATAAATAAAAATGTAAGTAATCAAACATCAGGTTCTGCTAGAGAATTTTACACTAAGAAAGTATTTGAAAATTTTAAAATTGCTTTACCTAACTTAAATCATCCAATGTTATTAAAAGCAAATCAAATTCATTTAAATCTTTTTAAAAATATTAGTAATCTTAATAAAGAAACTAATAATTTAGTAAAATTACGAGATACTCTTCTCCCTAAACTAATGTCTGGAGAACTAGAAATATCTGATGATGTTGAGGTGAATACGGATGAACTTTCAATTTAATGAAGATGATTTAGAACAAGTCGCATTAGAATGGTTACAATCACTAGGCTACGACTATAAAAAAGGTAATGAGATTAGTATGACAGGTCTAGCGCCAGAACGTAAAAGTGATAAAGAAGTTGTCCTTCATGAACGTTTAGAGAAAGCATTAAGAAAAATCAACTCAGACATCCATCCTCGTTTTATTGAAAAAGCGATGCATGAATTAATTTTAGAGAAGTCGCCCAATCTTTTAGAAAATAACCTTACCTTTCATGAAAATTTGATTAATGGTATTGAAATCGAAGACTATGATGACGAAGGACAATCGGTAGTAGAAATTGTTAAAATCGTTGATTTTGAACATCCACAAAACAATGATTTTTTAGCAGTCAATCAATTCACGGTCGTTAATGGAGACTATACAAAACGTCCCGATATTGTACTCTTTATCAATGGCTTACCTATCGTTGTCATTGAACTTAAAAATTCAACTAATGAAACTGTAGGCGTCGAAGACGGTTATCATCAATTAGAAACGTATAAGATGCGTATTCCACAATTATTTACATTTAATGAAGTACTTATTACAAGTGATGGTATTAATACAAAGGGGGGCTCCCTAACCGCAAATTATGATCGTTTTATGACTTGGCGTTCTAAAGATGGAGAAACTGAATCATCATCAAGTTTATCTAGCTTAGACATACTCATACATGGCATGTTGAATCCAGAAACTTTACTTGATTTAATTCGCTATTTTGTCTTATTCCAAGATGATGGCAAAGGACATATCAGTAAAATTCTAGCAGCGTATCATCAATACTATGCCGTTAATAAAGCGGTTGACAGAGCTTTATTAGCTTCATCTGGGCAAGGTGATGGAAAAGGAGGCGTTATTTGGCATACCCAAGGGTCTGGTAAAAGTTTGACTATGGTCTTTTTCTCAGGAAAATTAATTCAAATGCTTAATAATCCTACCTTAGTCATCGTGACGGATCGTAATGATTTAGATAACCAGCTGTACAGTACGTTTGTTAAATCAAAAGGTCGATCTGGTAAAGGATTATTAAGACAAACACCAAAACAAGCTGAAACACGTAAAGAATTAAAATCGTTATTATCTGTTGAGTCGGGTGGTATTGTATTTACAACAATGCAAAAATTTGAACCTGAACAAAATGAAACGACCATGGCTGCCCTAACTGAACGTAAAAATGTGATTGTCATGGCAGATGAAGCACATCGTACACAATATGGCTTTAACGCTAAATATGATGATAAAGGTGAAGGCATTAAATATGGTTATGCCAAATATTTAAGAGATGCTTTACCGAATGCAACATTCGTAGGATTTACAGGCACACCCGTAGCTTCAACGGATAAAAATACGCAAATGGTTTTCGGAAACTATATCGATGTTTATGATATGACACAAGCCGTAGCTGATGGAAGTACGGTTAAAATTTACTATGAAAGTCGTGTAATTCCATTAAATCTACCTCAAAGTTTAGATTTAGATGAAGCGTATAATGACATTACTGAAGATCAAGAAGAGGATGTAAAACAGCGTTTAAAATCAAAATGGTCCCGTATTGAAGCTTTAGCAGGCGCAAAACCTCGTGTAGAAGCCCTAGCCAAAGATATCATCCAACACTTTGAAACACGTCAACAAGCGATGAAAGGTAAAGGAATGATTGTAACGATGAGTCGTCGAATTGCTGTTGATTTATATGATGAAATCATTCGTCTAAAACCAGAATGGCATTCAGATGATGATGATAAAGGGGTCATCAAAGTAGTGATGACAGGTTCATCTAGTGACCCAACTTCTTTCCAAAGACATATTGGTCCTAAAAAACGTCGTAGTGTATTAGAAAAACGTATGAAAGATGTGAATGATGAATTACAACTCGTGATTGTTCGAGATATGTGGCTCACAGGGTTTGATGTTCCTTCTATGCATACCATGTATATTGATAAACCAATGAAAGGGCATAATTTGATGCAAGCAATTGCTCGAGTTAATCGAGTGTTTAAAGATAAGCCGGGTGGATTAATTGTCGATTATGTGGGTATCGCCGAAAGCTTAAAAGAAGCTCTTAAAGAATATACAGAATCTGATCAAGCTCAAACGGCAATAGATACAGATAAAGCGGTTGAATTGATGTTATTGAAGTATGATGTGATTCAAGATATGTTATATAATCTTGATTATTCTAAATTTAATTCAGAGAAAAAATCGGAACGTTATTATACAATATCGAATACGATGGATTATGTGATTGGTTTAGGTGAAGATGAACGTCAACGTTTTATTAAAACGGTCACAGAGTTAGGTAAAGCCTTTGCGCTTTGTGCGACTGAACCTACAGCCCAAGAACTCAATGATGAAATTGCCTTCTTTAAAGCGGTTAAAGCAGGACTTGTTAAATTGTTACAACCGCCAAAAGAAGGAAAAACACGTAAAACACCTGCAGAAGTTGAAGCAGAGATTAATCAACTTGTGTCACAATCTGTTGTGACTGAAGATGTCATTGATGTTTATCAAACGCTAGGTCTTGAACAACCCGATTTATCAATCCTATCTGATGATTTCTTAAAAGATGTCGAAGGATTGAAACAAAAAAATGTTGCGGTAGAATTATTAAATCGATTACTCAAAGGGCAAGTTAAATCATTAATGAAAACGAATGCGACAGTATCTAAGCGCTTCTCTGAGATGTTAGGAAATTCGATTAATAAATATAATAGTCGTTCCATTGAAACATCAAAAGTGATTGAAGAACTCATTCAACTTGCCAAAGATATTAAACAAGAACAACAACGAGGAAATGAATTAGGCCTAAATTCGGATGAGATTGCGTTTTACGATGCTTTAGTTTCACATGAAACAGCGAAAAAAGCGATGGAAGACAAAGAACTACGTGCGATTGCTCACGAGCTAACTAAAACAGTGAAAGAAAACATGAGTGTTGATTGGTCTAAACGTGATAGCGCAAAAGCTAAAATGCGTGTAGCTGTTAGACGATTGCTTAAGAAATATGGCTATCCGCCAGATTTACAAAAAATGGCTGTAGAGCAGGTCGTAGAACAAGCAGAACTTATGGCGAGTAATCAATAAAAAATAAACTAAAAGAGCATCCCTCACCGCAAAGTGAAGGATGCTCTTATATTAAAGATGACAATTCATATATACTTCATTCATTTATTTTATGACTAAAATCTTTTCTGAAAGCATCGTATGGACCTTTATAAAGAGTACTTTCTTTAGCATGTTGGACATGACGCTCTTTATCTTCATCGCTTCTATCATCAATATAATCAATAAATTCTCCTGTTCGCTTATCAATAGTGACAGCAGCTTTCATAGGATAACCTTCTGCATCTTGAGAAGTAAATTTGATAGCGTACACATTATTATCAGTTCTAGTACTATCTATACGATAGTCATTTCCTGTTCGTATAGGTGGAAACTCATCTTTTATTTTTTGAATAGCTTCATTTTCTGTTATTAGTTGCAGATCTTGTTGTGAACTTGAATTATTCTCAGTTGGTTGATTTTGTTCTGTTTGATTTATAATATTTTCTTGAGATGATTGTTTAGAAGTATCTGATTCATTCGAACTTGTATTGTTTGAATCAGTATGAGGGTTTTCTTTCTGTTTATTTTTCTCACTATTTTCCTCATCGCGCTCAATATTAATTGTACAAGCAGATAGTAAAAAAGAAGTTAAAAGTACTAAACTAATTATATATTTTTTCATAAATTAAATGTCCCTCCATTATTTTAAATTGTACAATACATTTCAAATAAAATTAAATATATATAATGGAAAATAGCAAAAAAATTAAATAGAGAGCATCCCTCACCGCAAAGTGAAGGATGCTCTAATTTTATTAAAAGTAATATATTTTTATTTTGATAGGTAATAATTAATAATATCTTGTAAATCATTGTTAAGGACCGTTGTAATAGAGTCATCATTCATAAAATCTTCATAGATTTTATCAAGTATTTCTTCATCTTCAATCGCTGTGAAATGATGTACTAATCCTTTTACAATCGATATATAATTTTTCGATTCTAAACAATTAGCAACCGTTCGCCAATCTGATTGTTTAGTTTCATGGTTCATAGATAATCCTCCTTTATTTCAATGTCCATTTTTGACGCGCTTTAGGATTAAGCGGATGCATAATTTCATTCGTTGCTGGATTTATGAGCTTTTTTACTTTCTTTTTATGAGGTTTTAACATTTCCATCACTTGCTCAACGCGTTCGACAACAACGGGACGCTTCGCATAAGCACCATAGGCTAAAATCACTGTGTCACTTTCACTTATAGCTTTCATTAAATGAATGTCGCTGTGTTTATCATAAGGTTCTTTAATATGTTTAAGATTCTCTGGGGTTTTAATATTAGAGAATAGATTTACAAGATATACAGCGCCATATTGTTCAGAGTTCGCTAATTGATTGAGGATAAGAACAGTCGTAAGATCGAGTGATAATACGCCATCTAAATGAGGATACATGGTTATCACCGTACAAACAGGTTTCTTTTCATCCCAAATTTTCTTGAGTAAGTAGCGGTGTTGTTCATCATCGCTAAAAATCGCTTCTGTGTGTATCGTACTTTTGATTGTATTCATCATCTTCACTCCTTTTAATATTCTTCAGGTAAAAGCATGACATAATAAAAAACGTCTACATCATCTTCTCGGATGACGTAGACTTTCTTAGGTATTGCTTTTTGATTTTTTACATAGTTTATATAGTGATATTCCAATTTGTATGCGGGTTGTTCTTGTTCATGTGTGATTGAGAGTATATTCTCATCTTCCTGCAGTCTAAAAATGTGTAGATAATCTGTATGAGGTTGATTGTCCCGTTCTTTTACCATATTCCAAAGTAAAATTTGAAGGTCTAGAGATATGTGTTCACTAATCCCTCGTGTAATGTATCGATTGATGTTCATACTATTCCCCTCCATTTTGTTTTTCTTTCATAATCTCAATTAATTCATTGATAACTGTGACAGATAGTTGAGCGACCTTGATCCAGTTCATAATTACTCGCCCCCTTTTTGTAACAAGTAGCGTTCATCAATAATGACTTGATGAGTGTCATTTAAAAATATAAAGTCTAAATCAAAATTATCTAAATAACCTATTGCTACTAATTCCTTATCTAGATAACATAAAAAAGGGTAAATGCTAATTTCATGTAATTCATCATTGTAATAGGTAAAAGTATTTAAAATTTTATTTTCAAGTGGACTATTTTTAATATATTTTTCAGGTAATACATCTTCAGCCACCGCATCTACGGTTTCACAAGCCCAAGTTTCTTGATAATTTAATTTAAATCGTTCAGTAATATACGTTTTAAGTTGTTTGCTTAGCGTCATTATAATGACCTCCTTAATTAATAATGTGTACTCCATAAATAAAATATATATTTATAAAATATTTCAAAATTCCTCCACTTTTGTCACTCTAAAAAAGTGGTAAAAGTGATAAATTTTCAATCCTATTTTTATTTGCGACATTTATCACAAAGTTAAATTTAGGCATAAAAAAAGACCCTTAATCTTTTTTCAAAGATTGAGGGATAAGACTTTCATCAATTTTATACCGTATGAGCTTCACTTTTTTATCTGTAGTAATTTCAACAGAATCAATCAACAACTTCATAAGCTGATTTTTTGCTTCAGGATTTGCTTCTCTTAAATAAACACTAAAACGACTTATTATCAAATTTAGACGACTCTTCAACTTATCAAAGTCTGGTACTTTTGTTTCTTCTAGATTAGATTGTTGAGACGTTTTGATTTGTTCTTCAAGCTAATAAAATCAAGTCGGCATCCATAATATTTTTCATAAAGGGCATTTAGGATGTTTATCATCATTGATATTTTAAATAATTACTTTCCTTATTATTTTATTCTGATTCCTTAAGAGCATCAATGTTTCTTTGTTGTTGCTCCATGTCCATACCTACATCTCCACGTTCTTCTTCATCATCAATATTGTTAACTTCATTATCTGTTACTGGCTCATCATCTTTTTCACTTGCGTTTGGATCTTGATAATATATTTCACGAGAAGTTGGTTGGAACTTTCCTTGTCTGGTTAATTCCCATAATTCTGGTGTCATTTCATCTCTTGTTGCAACACCGTCACCATCTTTATCTGCTTTAGCAATTTCCGCATTTACATCTAGTTCTTTATTTTTCTCTACAGTTTGTTCTTGTGCTAATTCAGTTGATTCTTCAACATTCTGTTCTTCATTTTTTTGCTCTTTTTTTGCTTCTTTTTTAGACTCTTTTTCTTTATTTGATTTTACTTCCTCTCCGTTCTTATCTTCTTTACTATTATTAATATCTGTAAAACTCTTATATCCAAATACTCCTGCCGCTAAGATAACTGCTAATAAAGCTACTGATGCTAAGACCATTAATAAATTTTTCATTTTATCTCCCCTTATTATTTTAAATTAGTAACCCCAAACTACGACGATATAATAAACTGCTGCTAGACTTTTTAGAGGTCTACATATCTTCAATCAACCTGATACATATGACTTGCTGTATCTAATCCTACTGCTAATAAAATTACCAATAATATCACTAATGATATAATAAGCGATGCATTTACACTTCGTTTGTTATCATTATATATCAAATTTACAAAACTTCTCTATATTTATTTTGATAATAAAGACTTTTTAAAATAACTAACTAATAAGAAAGTGTCATAAATTATTTATTTTCATTTCCTTTAATGATTTGATTGTCCATGCTTTTCTGGCAAAGAGATTCAACGGGTGCATCATCTCATTTGTTTGAG
The DNA here is from genome assembly GCF_016892225.1 of Staphylococcus sp. GDY8P47P. Classification (NCBI taxonomy): domain Bacteria; kingdom Bacillati; phylum Bacillota; class Bacilli; order Caryophanales; family Staphylococcaceae; genus Staphylococcus; species Staphylococcus sp. GDY8P47P. Next base: position 19,062 of record NZ_JAFENV010000009.1, read on the forward strand.
GATTTGTCAGAATGCTAACCTTTTTATTGCTTGTTTCTAACATATCCAATACTTCTTTGACCCGAGTCTTACATATTGATCAGGTATGATATTATCAGCAACTTCATCAATTGCTTCACAGTCCCACACCTCGTCTTTGGGTAATTTGAATAGATTCGTAATATAGTTTTTGACTTGTTGTTCCAATGTCATAATTATGACCTCCTAGTGTATTTGATTGATGCACACATTTATCACATCATTTTTATAATATATATCTGATATTCAGTTCATTTCCCTCACTTCTATCACTAATATGATTAAGTGGTAAAAGTGGTAATTTGGTCGATGAAATAATCATTTTGACCATATATTTCAAATTGGAATTTGGGCATAAAAAAAGACCCCCAATCTTTTTTCAAAGATTGAGGGATAAGACTTTCATCAATTTTATACCTTACAAGTTTTACTTGTTTATCTGTCGTAATTTCAATTGAATCAATTAACATTTTCATAAGTTGATTTTTAGCTTCGGGTGTAGCCTTTCTTAAGTACACACTGAATCGTGTTATCATCAAAATGAGTCGTGCTTTTAACTTATCAAAATTGGGTATATCATCCTGTGATTGATTTGCTTGTTTTGCTTCTTTAATTTGTTGGTCTAATACTTCTAACTGTTGATTCATTTCACTTTGTTTAGCTTTTAACATTTCGCTATCCATTTCATCATCTAAGAACAATTCCAATAATCGTTCTTGTTGTGTTTTAACTTTTGCTTTTTGTTTTTCTAGACTATCAATATCATATTTTATTTCTGTTTGTTTACTATGCTTTTGTTTCAGTTCTTCTATCACACTTGACGCAATCTGCTTAATAACATTAGGTTGTGAAAGAATACGATTCAAATGAACATTGATTACGCGTTCGACGACTTCAGCATTAATCGCATTACTATGACAGGCAGAACTTCCTGAGCGATTGAATAATGAACAAATGTAATAGCGTTTGATTGTGCGTTCTTTGGACTTTTTCGTTTTATAATACGTCCGTCGACATACCATATTATTTCCGCATTCTGGGCATTTAATAAGGCCACGTAAGTAGAAATCTCCACCAATAGGTCGACCCGGTTTAAAACTTTTAGAAGCTAGTTTCTCATGAACTTGATCAAATACATCTTCACTTATAATGGCTTCATGCTTACCTTTGACCAATATCACATCATTTTTATCACTTTTACCACTTCTTCGCTGAACAGCCCAATTTTGATGATTATTGAATCTGACATAGCCTTTATAGACTGGATTATTCAAAATGTATTTCACGCCAAACACTGAAAATGGTTTTTGATTAATGGTACGATATCCTTTTTGATTTAGAATTGTCGTGATTGCTTTAAATCCTTTATTGTGATTCAAATATAAATCAAAGATTTCCCGTACAATATGAGCTTCATTTTCATCAATAACTAAATCATTTTTCTGTGTCAATGGATTAAGTGATAATTTGTAGCCTAAAACACGACCGGTGATTGCCTCTCCGCTCCTTGCCTTAGCATTCATAGAAAGTTTCACATTGGAAATCAAAGTCTGGCGTTCTATAGATCCTATTAGTCCAAACATTGTAACGAGTACTTCTCCAGAAGCATTGGATGTATCAATATTCTCAGAAATCGATTTATACCCTACGTCATGTTCTTTGAATTCATGAATAATATTAAACACGTCTCTCATTGAGCGAGAAATACGATTCAATTTCCAACTTAATACCATTTCGATTTTATTATCCTTAACATCTTGTAATAGACGTTTCATTGCCGGACGACCTTCAATATTTTTACCTGAAATGCCTGAGTCAGTATATGTCTCATAGTCATAACCTGGGAAATTTTTCATAACTTCTTTGATGAGTAGTTGTTCCTGCTCCTTTTCAGAATAACCATGTTCTGACTGCTCAGACGTACTAACACGTGAATAAAGTGCAATTTTACCCTTCATATCATACCGCTCCTTTTATTAGATTATTGCTACAGACCATCGGTCTTGTAACAACATATAGATAATATATATTTATAATTTCGTTTCATTTTTATCACTTTTACCACTTAATCATATGAGTACTACAGGCAACTGCCTGTAGTACGTAATTAGATTACTTACCTTTATTGATACGTTCTTCTATGATAGGCACAAGCACTTCTACAAATGCTTCAATTTGTTCATTATTCATCGTCAAAGTCCTCCCAACCTAAGTTCAAATCATCTTCGTATAAGAATTCATCATCTGTTACATTCTCATTTTTATCGAATGAAATCATGTCATCTTTTTTATCAGTTTCTTTCCATCCTAAATCGACCCAATACTTATAACCATTATTTAGTCTACTTTGTACATTAAAGTTAGCTTGAACCAAATCATTAATAACTTGAGAGCTTACTTTAATTTCATCTCTAATAACCTCATTTAGCCTAGACACTTTGATACGTGACCCTGGTTTGATTTCTATAAGTTTTCTGAGTAAATTAATACACGCTTTCTGATGTGCAATATTTGCTGATTTACTAGAAACAAATTCATATCCAAAATTTAACCAATCATGAGAAATTTCAGTAACACGATCATTTTGGAGGTACTCGATATCATTTTTTACAATTTGCTTATACACATACATCAAGTAAAGAAAGATTTCTTTCTTTTCATCCTGTAACTTTTCAATTAAGTCAGGGTCAGCTTTTTCAACATAATATTCACATGGAATAACAGCAATTCTACGCTCTAATGCTTTTGCATGTGATGATGGAAAATTGAGTACAGCATTCGTATTAAAAATGAGTTTTAAATCTAAAGTAACTTCTACTTGCGTTCTTCCTTTACGGTCAGCATGAATTGGTTCAACAGATAGTAATTTTTTGAAATCATTCACAGTTGCTTCATCAATATTAGCTTTCCCCACTTCATCACTTGCCATAATTCGTTTACCAATTAGACTTTCCTTATCGAAACGCCCGCCAAGTTCATTAAGTGTTTTAGATACGATATCATTACTATAAAAGAATGACTTAACTAATTTAATATAGACCGATTTCCCATTTTTTGCAGTTCCATACAAAAAAAGTCCACGACGTAGTTTAGTATCTGCCGTCAATAACACTGCCATATGTTGGAAAAGGAAATATTGTAAATCATGGTCATAATTCGCCAACTCTAACATATATTGTTTGAAATTCGGGGGTATCTTGTCCGTAATCGTGTCATTTATATCTAATTCCAAATCTAAGCGTGTTTTAGGGAATATTTCAAGGTCATTATCAACCACTTTAAAGGTCTTTAGATTGAACATATTTCGTCCACAACCAATGTACTGTCTATGCTCAACAAGTTTTTCTATGTCCGTTGATTTCTGTATGCCATCTACTACGTTTTTCAAAGTACTTAGTGAAGGTTTATAATCAACTAGCAACACTTGTATCATTTTAGATATCAACCCTTGCAATTCATCTTCACTTACCTTTTGCCAACCTTTATCTTTGAAAACAAACAACTCTGAATCAAAACGCTTGATATGAAAAATACATATCATCATTTCCACTAATATTGTGTCATTTGGCTTTTTTTGAATACCAAAATAACTGTATATGTTAGGTCTATAGTCGACATCTTTAGGAATGTTAAGCTGTAGCTTATCGATAAGCTCGTTATACACCATTACAGCTTGTTCAGAATCATCCATTTCATCATTTCCAATACTACTTGTTAGGATGGCAATCAGACCTTTACGGTCGATTGCCTCCATACCCACTTTTAATAATTTTATTAACATTTCTAAAATATGATTCATTACAATACCCCTCCAAATTCATCTAATGGTGCTACATCTTGAATATAATAATTTCCGTTATATTGCCCTACAAGGACCAAATGTTTTCGATCAATGTATGGATCATAATTAATGTGGTTTACGTTATAGTTACTGTGACGTTTAATCCAATCAGCAATTGATAATTGGTGACTCATAGATTTTACGGTAATATTGCGATTTACATAGTGCGTTTCTTGGTTAAGTTCTACTTCATACGTAAACTGATGTTTAATATCACCTGAGAAGTTCTTCTCGTACACAGAATGTAACGTAGCAACGTATATAGATCCTTCTTTTAACAATGTACTTTGGGGAATTTGAAGACTTTTTCCTCTATCATTATTCATTGTCTATACCTCCTAAAGCTTCCACTGTCACATGTGCAAATTCACCATTAAACAGTTGATTAGCTGTATCTTTCATGAGCTGTGCTACATTTTGTGCAATCCCCTTATCATTACATTCAATCATAATCGCATCGTGTATCGGCACTATAATCTTGAACGTTTTTTTTTCGCACTGTGCTTTGTACACTTCCAACAAAATGTGCTTGAAAATATAGCTTGCTACCGTTTGTACATAAATTGCCATAATACTACTACCTTGAAATGCGCTCATATCATGTTCAATGCCGTAAGGCGTAGGCATTGTTTTATATTTTTCGACTTGCTCCTTAAATTCAATGACCTTCTTGAATTTGCTCATTACTTGTAGCCAGTTAATTTCACTAACCTCTTGATTGATTTTGAATTTAGAGCTACTATAACGACCGCCAAAAAGAAATGACCCTATAAATGCACGTTTCACACTCACGCGCTTCTCTTTTGACAAAGATAAGTCTCTCAGTAATGCATCGTATAACCCTTCTTCATGATTCAAGTAGTCAATCAGTTGTTCGTCTTGTGTCATATACGCAGCAACTGATGGTTCGAATGATTTAAAATCTATTGTATAAACCTTTTTAAATTGCGAAGGTAAAATCATTTGTTGGACTAATTTAGGCAAGCCTTGAACATTAAATCTTTTCGTTGTGATCCGATGTGTTCGTGTGCCAATCAACGATAATTGCGTATATAATCGATTCGTACCATTTAATGACTGATCTAATCTATCAAATAGCTGTTCGATTTTATCAAAATGTTCATCGTTCTTAGCCTTTTCAAGCATTGTCGCTTTGATATCAGGTAATTTATCGGTATCAAGGTTAATAGATTCTGATTCAATCTCTTTCTTTAATGGTTCTAAATTATGGTGTACTTCCACGTATTGGTCTAGCTTAGCTTTTTCATTAGCCAAAAGCTCATTATATTGTTGATCTAGCTGTTGGCTAATTTGTCTTTGTAGCTGCTGAACTTTATCTTGATTTGAAAATTTGTTCATTAAAAAGTGTTCTGTTTTATTGCTTTGAGGCAATTTTGTAATTAAATCACGTATATTTGCTTGATACATGGTGATTTGCTCCTTCTATAAGTTATTACACAATAATCTCCCGGGCTGATTATCATGTGAACATCACAACGTTGTACCTATACTATAAATGACTCAAATTAATTGCTTAATGGCTTCCATAACATTGATTCCTGTAATGGAAGCGTAAAATTACAATTAAAAAGCCAACTCATTCTTGAGTTGGCTCATTATAGTTATTGTTTTTTTGTATTTGGACTAATATCATACAAATTGCTCTTAATTTTAACTGACAATAAATTATCGATAGAAACATTTATTTTATTCTTTAATTTGGAGTCAATATCGCTTTTATCATCAAAAGCATGATATGTTTCTTCTTTATTTTTTCTTCTCTCATCTTTATCATCAATAGCATCATCAGGATAATGTTGCTCTCTTCCGCTAGACTTACTTATTTCAAGAGAAAATGGCGTTAATTTACTTTTTATTCTACTAAGTTCCTTTAAAAACGATCTATAATATCTTGCATTTTCATCATTCGAATTTATACCATTATTTAGTAAGTAAATACCTAATCTGTCTATTGAATTTTCAACATCATTGAAAAGTTGTTTGAATAAATCTGAATCATCTTTTTCATACTTAAATTTGCTTGTTGCTACTAATTTTTCAATGGTACTACTTCTATCATATCTTTCTTTTTCAAACAATGTTTGCATATTATAATTAATACTTTCCTGACCTATTTCTTGATTCAAATAATTGATTAATAATTGATCCAAAAAGGGCATTTTTATTTTATATTTATCTACAAAATATAAAATGTAACCTCTATTTCCATTTACCCTTGCTTTTACTAAGTTATTACTAAACTCAAAGCAATGGTATAAATAATTAAAGTTTAGTTTCTGATTTCGATTTGCGTTATTAAATTGAATCTTATTATATTCATTTTGGATATCGTTAATAACTTTACCATTGAATTCAGTAATTTTCTCGCTAATCTGCTCCCAATTCTTCACCCCACCGTCTGTCAAAAAATAATCTTTAAAATAATTGAAATGAACCTTATCTTCATCAGCCTCATTGATTGTTTCTTCAATTGCATGAGACAACATTCTATATAATTTGTTACCCTCATAATAATTGCTCTCCAAAACTTTATGCATAAAACTTTCAAGTTGCAATTTTAATTTTTCACTTTCAGAGTACCATCTACATTGAGATTGATATGTAAAATCAGTCAATAATTTTTCCTTTAAAGAAGAATTTTCCATACTTATAATTTCTTTCATTATATCTTCAAAATACTCATAAAAACTATGAGAATCCCCACTTAATATTGCTTTTTCAATAGTTGGAATATGTTTATAATTATTATCTGACTTTGGTAATGGATGCTTATCAAGTATTTTCGATAACATATCTATAATTTGATATTGAAGTCTATTAAATTCATAGTTAGATCTTTGAGAAATGTATCTTTCACCAAATTGACCTCTTTCATATTCAGGATTATTAGAATTATAAAATGGCTGATATTTTGCAACATCTACACCATACATTTTGTTCAATAATTTTAATTTGTTCGTGAAAGTTGTACCCTTGACACCTTGTTTCTCTTGTAAATGTCTTTTTTTATAAGTTATTTTAGGATTTTCTTTTACAAGATTGAAATAACTAGATACTTGATACTTATATTCAGATTTTTCTTTATTGTAGAGATAAATATCAATATGAACCTTAAACACCTCTTGAAAAGCTTGCTTTTTATTTTTAGAATCATTCATGAGTTGCTTTAAAGCATTATACAATTGATTTTTATCCTCTTCTAATATTTGATTTGAAAATTTGCATAAATACCATTCTTTAGTCACATCAATGTCATTTGTTCGCTCATTTAAGTAACAATGTTCTTGAATGCCTCGTTGAATACTACTTAATGATTCACTTTCAAACTGTATTTTTATGCCTTGACTATCCAATATTACTTTACCAAAATTAATCATAAACTGCTCATATGTACTAATAAAATCTTGTACCTCTCCTGCATATTCTGGTTGTAACAACGGTGATAATGGAATTTTATCTTCCATAGGCAAAATTTTAAACTTTTTGGTACACTCTTTTATATTATTTATAATTTGATCATCGATATGAACCGTATACTGCATATATGTAGTATTTTCAGTAGATTTTAGAGCTGTAATATTTTTATTCACTTAATTCACCTTCATTGACCCATCTTTATTTAATTATAACTATTTATGTATGCTGTAGCACTACCACTACCCAATTTTAAATTTGGTAATGCTTTTTTGTATAAATTTAAATTGTTTAATGTTGTCATCTTTTTGTTATTACAATTATGATTAAATTACTATTAATACATGTTTATTATTTTAGTTAATTCAACTTTAACAGCATTTTTCAAACTATTAGGGGTCTCTACTTTTACATTGACACCACCTGTGACAATTAACTTAGCTATAAAATCTATATCTTTCGCGTTCACTTTTGATTTAAATAAATATGTCTCTTCGTCAATATTTTCAATCATATAGTCACTCCACAGGTAGCCTTTCAAGATATTCAATCCCATAACATTGCTTCTAATAAGAATATCAATAGCTGTTTCATTTTTAACCATGAACTGTTGAAAATTCTGCATAGTTATATCATTACACTCTTGAGTCTCTCCCATTTCATATAGTTCTTTTATTTTCGAAATATTTAATAGATTCACTAACTTTGATTCTATATTAGCTACAACAAAATACCATTGATGATTTTTATACATAATGCCAATACCTTTATATTGTTCTTTAATATAGTTTTGTGAATAACAGGTTTCAAAAGACTTATTCTCAATTATCAATCTAATGATTTCATTAAATAACTTATAACTTTTGAACTGATACTTATCTTCATTAAAATATTGAAATAGATCATTATATTGGTTTATTAACTCTTTTTTATTCGAGTTATTATATAATTTTTTTAATATTTCTTGATATTCTGTTTGAAAAGGTAGATTACTCACATTTGAAATACTCGAAAGTGTAAATACTAAAGCTTTCAACTCTTCATCTGAGATTGCTATTTTCGTTTGGTCTCGATTACCTATGATCGTATAACCACCATTTTTCCCTGGATTACTATATAAAGGTACTCCTAATGCTTCAATTTCTTTTATATCCCTTAAAGCGGTACTACGAGAAATATTAAATTCTGACATTAAATCATTTAATTTGAAGTTCCTATTTTCATTACAATATTCAATCATATTATATAATCTAACAGATTTTTTCATTATTATTCTCCTTTTAGTGTCAATAGATGACACTAATTAAGTATATACTCTATTTATAACAAATCTAAGGAGGAAAAAACATGAAATTTCAAGTAAGTCCATATTTTTTAATCACTCAAAATGCAGAGGGTTTAAAAAAGTTGTATGAAGAGCTGTTTGGCGCTAAAACACTGTATATTCAACGTATTAAAGATAGACCTATAGATAAGAAACTTAATATTGACGAAAATGATTTAAATAAAATTGATCAATGTGTACTTCAATTTGGAGATATAAAAATTATGATCGCAGATGACACTGAAGGTTTGCCCATAACACAAGGTAATAATATATCTCTTTGTCTCACTTTTGACCAAGTAGAAGAAACTAAACATGTATATGACCAGTTAATAGAAAAAGGCAGTGAGGTATTGAAAACATTTAGTCCAGAATTCTATACTGAAGGTTATGGTTATGTAAGAGATCCTTATGGTATCTCTTTGCATTTATTTACAAAGAGAAAAAATTAGGTTCTGCTGCAAAGTTGAAAAATAAATGTCTAATCTCAATTTTAAAATAATACTTTGTGTTAACTTGTTAGCATGATGCTAATTTCATGGCATGGCGAAAATCCGCAGATCTGAAGAGACCTGCGGTTCTTTTTATATAGACCGTAAATACATTCAATACCTTTTAAAGTATTCTTTGCCGTATTGATACTTTGATATCTTGTCTTTCTTACTTTAATATGACGGTGATCTTGCTCAATGAGGTTATTCAGATATTTCGATGTACAATGACAGTCAGGTTTAAGTTTAAAAGCTTTAATTATTTTAGCCATTGCTACCTTCGTTGAAGGTGCCTGATCTGTAACTACCTTTTGAGGTTTACCAAATTGTTTAATGAGACGTTTGATAAATACATATGCTGAATGATTATCTCGTTGCTTACGCAACCAAATATCTAATGTATGTCCCTCTGTATCAATGGCACGATATAAATAGTTCCATTTTCCTTTTATTTTGATGTACGTCTCATCAATACGCCATTTGTAATAAGCTTTTTTATGCTTTTTCTTCCAAATTTGATATAAAATCGGGGCATATTCTTGAACTCAACGCTAGACCGTTAAATGATGAACGTTTACACCACGTTCCCTTAATATTTCAGACATATCACGATAACTCAATGCATATCTTAGATAGTAGCCAACGGCTACAGTGATAACATCCTTGTTAAATTGTTTATATCTGAAATAGTTCATACAGAAGACTCCTTTTGGTTATAATTATACTATAAATTCAACTTTGCAACAGAACCGTATATTTTATATAGAGCATTCTCACTAAAAAAATTACACATATCGTGAGCAATGAACTGATTATACTTAACATTAAAAAAGATGATAACACCTTCTACACCTCCATATCACAAAAATTATAACATTATTTTGACATAAATACTACATTTGTAATATATTACAAATGTAGTCTTATATAAGGAGGATATTGATGAAAAAGATAAAAATTGTTCCACTTATTTTAATAGTTGTAGTTGTCGGGTTTGGTATATATTTTTATGCTTCAAAAGATAAAGAAATTAATAATACTATTGATGCAATTGAAGATAAAAATTTCAAACAAGTTTATAAAGATAGCAGTTATATTTCTAAAAGCGATAATGGTGAAGTAGAAATGACTGAACGTCCGATAAAAATATATAATAGTTTAGGCGTTAAAGATATAAACATTCAGGATCGTAAAATAAAAAAAGTATCTAAAAATAAAAAACGAGTAGATGCTCAATATAAAATTAAAACAAACTACGGTAACATTGATCGCAACGTTCAATTTAATTTTGTTAAAGAAGATGGTATGTGGAAGTTAGATTGGGATCATAGCGTCATTATTCCAGGAATGCAGAAAGACCAAAGCATACATATTGAAAATTTAAAATCAGAACGTGGTAAAATTTTAGACCGAAACAATGTGGAATTGGCCAATACAGGAACAGCATATGAGATAGGCATCGTTCCAAAGAATGTATCTAAAAAAGATTATAAAGCAATCGCTAAAGAACTAAGTATTTCTGAAGACTATATCAAACAACAAATGGATCAAAATTGGGTACAAGATGATACCTTCGTTCCACTTAAAACCGTTAAAAAAATGGATGAATATTTAAGAGATTTCGCAAAAAAATTTCATCTTACAACTAATGAAACAGAAAGTCGTAACTATCCTCTAGGAAAAGCGACTTCACATCTATTAGGTTATGTTGGTCCCATTAACTCTGAAGAATTAAAACAAAAAGAATATAAAGGCTATAAAGATGATGCAGTTATTGGTAAAAAGGGACTCGAAAAACTTTACGATAAAAAGCTCCAACATGAAGATGGCTATCGTGTCACAATCGTTGACGATAATAGCAATACAATCGCACATACATTAATAGAGAAAAAGAAAAAAGATGGCAAAGATATTCAACTAACTATTGATGCTAAAGTTCAAAAGAGTATTTATAACAACATGAAAAATGATTATGGCTCAGGTACTGCTATCCACCCTCAAACAGGTGAATTATTAGCACTTGTAAGCACACCTTCATATGACGTCTATCCATTTATGTATGGCATGAGTAACGAAGAATATAATAAATTAACCGAAGATAAAAAAGAACCTCTGCTCAACAAGTTCCAGATTACAACTTCACCAGGTTCAACTCAAAAAATATTAACAGCAATGATTGGGTTAAATAACAAAACATTAGACGATAAAACAAGTTATAAAATCGATGGTAAAGGTTGGCAAAAAGATAAATCTTGGGGTGGTTACAACGTTACAAGATATGAAGTGGTAAATGGTAATATCGACTTAAAACAAGCAATAGAATCATCAGATAACATTTTCTTTGCTAGAGTAGCACTCGAATTAGGCAGTAAGAAATTTGAAAAAGGCATGAAAAAACTAGGTGTTGGTGAAGATATACCAAGTGATTATCCATTTTATAATGCTCAAATTTCAAACAAAAATTTAGATAATGAAATATTATTAGCTGATTCAGGTTACGGACAAGGTGAAATACTGATTAACCCAGTACAGATCCTTTCAATCTATAGCGCATTAGAAAATAATGGCAATATTAACGCACCTCACTTATTAAAAGACACGAAAAACAAAGTTTGGAAGAAAAATATTATTTCCAAAGAAAATATCAATCTATTAACTGATGGTATGCAACAAGTCGTAAATAAAACACATAAAGAAGATATTTATAGATCTTATGCAAACTTAATTGGCAAATCCGGTACTGCAGAACTCAAAATGAAACAAGGAGAAACTGGCAGACAAATTGGGTGGTTTATATCATATGATAAAGATAATCCAAACATGATGATGGCTATTAATGTTAAAGATGTACAAGATAAAGGAATGGCTAGCTACAATGCCAAAATCTCAGGTAAAGTGTATGATGAGCTATATGAGAACGGTAATAAAAAATACGATATAGATGAATAACAAAACAGTGAAGCAATCCGTAACGATGGTTGCTTCACTGTTTTATTATGAATTATTAATAAGTGCTGTTACTTCTCCCTTAAATACAATTTCTTCATTTTCATTGTATGTTGAAAGTGACACTGTAACGAGTCCATTTTCTTTTTTTATGGATTTCTTATTTGTAATTTCAGCGATAACGTACAATGTATTACCTGGGTATACAGGTTTAATAAATTTAACGTTATTCATTTGTGTTCCTGCTACAACTTCTTCTCCGTATTTACCTTCTTCTACCCATAATTTAAATGATATTGAAAGTGTATGCATGCCAGATGCAATGATACCTTTAAATCTACTTTGTTCTGCTTTTTCTTTATCTATATGCATATATTGAGGATCAAAAGTTGTTGCAAATTGGATAATTTCTTCTTCTGTAATATGAAGGCTTTTTGTTTTGAATGTTTCTCCTACTATAAAATCATCGTATTTCATATATGTCTCTCTTTCTTATTCAAATTAATTTTTTAGTATGTAACATGTTAAAGGTAAGTCTACCGTCACTGAAACGTAAGACTCACCTCTAACTTTCTATTGAGACAAATGCACCATTTTATCTGCATTGTCTGTAAAGATACCATCAACTCCCCAATTAGCAAGTTGGTTTGCACGTGCTGGTTTGTTTACAGTCCATACGTTCAATTCATAACCCGCTTCTTTTACCATTTTTACTTTTGCTTTAGTAAGTTTGGCATCTTCAGTGTTTACTATTTTAGCATTACAGTAATCTAAAAGTGTTCTCCAGTCTTCACGAAACGAAGTTGTATGGAATATAACTGCTCTGTTATATTGTGGCATGATTTCTTCTGCAAGTTTAACAAGCACAACATTAAAGCTTGAAATGAGCACTTCTTGATTCTGATTTAAGTTTGTTAATTGTTCTTCCACTTGCTTAACCATACTTTTAGAAAGTGCTAGTCCATTCGGTCCAGTAATACCTTTTAATTCTACATTTAAATTCATATTATATTCATTTGCTATTTTTACTACATCATCGAAAGTTGGCAAATGTTCATCTTTGAATTTTTCACCAAACCAAGATCCTGCAGAAGCATCTTTAATTTCATCATAATTCAATTCAGTTATTTCCCCGGACATATTTGTAGTCCGTTCTAAATAATCATCATGAATGATAATCAGTTGTTCATCTTTTGTAATTGCAACATCTAACTCCAACCAGTTTATACCTTCTACTTCTGAAGCAGCTTTAAATGATGCAATTGTATTTTCCGGAGCTTTACTAGGTAATCCTCTATGTCCATATACAGTTAGCATATTACCTCTCCTTGCATTTTTATTTTTTTAATTAACGTAACTGTATTATCACATTAATCGCACTTTTATTTCCATTAAAAAGAGATGAATATCATAAATAAAGAAGTCGATAGATTCGTATTGATTATGGAGTTAATCTACGTCTCATCTCATTTTTAAAAAATCATTTATGTCCCAAGCTCCATTTTGTAATCAAGTCTAGTTTTTCTGTACCCCTTATCTGCAATTTTACTTAGGATTGCTTTTAACTTACCTCTTATCTGCAATTTTACTTAGGATTGCTTTTAACTTACCCCTTATCAGCAATTTTACTGAGAACTGCTTTTAACGCACCTCTTATCTGCAATTTTGCCTAGAACTGCTTTTAACGTACCTCTTATCTGCAATTTTACTGAGAACTGCTTTTAACTTACCCCTTATCAGCAATTTTGCATGGAATTGCTTTTAACGTACCTCTTATCTGCAATTTTACTTAGAACTGCTTTTAACAAACCTCTTATCTGCAATTTTACTTAGAACTGCTTTTAACGTACCTCTTATCTGTAATTTTACTGAGAACTGCTTTTAACAAACCTCTTATCTGCAATTTTACTTAGAATTGCTTTTACTATTCCTCTTATTAGTATAATCTCAGTAAGAATGCGTATAAAAATGAAAATTACAACCGATTTTGTAAGTGCTGACGCCTGAGGGAATAGTATGTGCGAGAGACTAATGGCTCGAGCCATACCCCTAGGCAAGCATGCACGTACAAAATCGTAAGATAAAAAAATAAGCATATCACTGTAAACTTTAAAAAATCAGTTTAGTGATATGCTTATTTATTTCGAGTTAGGATTTATGTCCCAAGCTCATCAAGCACAATCGGCCACTAGTTTATTTCTCTATCTTATATGTTCTGATATGGTCTTCTATACTGTATAAGTATACTTTTGAATATGGATCTTGTGTCAATTCACGTTCGAAATCAAATTCTTGATTATCAAATCTGTTAAAGAATGTTTCGTATTCTTCGACTGATAATTGCTCTCTAGATTCTAGCATATTTAAGTGTTTCTCTTTATCTAATGCTTTGTCATATCCTTTAACGATTGAACCACTAAAGATTTCTCCTACTGCTCCTGAACCATAACTAAATAGACATACTTTCTCTTCTGGTTGGAATGTGTGGTTCTGTAATAACGAAATTAAACTTAAGTATAATGATCCTGTATAAATGTTACCAACATCTCTATTCCATAATACGGTTCTGTTGCAAAGTTGAAGTTATAGTATAATTTTAACAAAAAGGAGTCTTCTGTATGAACTATTTCAGATATAAACAATTTAACAAGGATGTTATCACTGTAGCCGTTGGCTACTATCTAA